>JAFWDX010000173.1 GCA_017515945.1 Blautia sp.
CCTTTCGTCGCATTTAAAGTGCGCCTCCCAAGGGACGCCTTCGGTGTGACCTTGGCTGTTCAACTTTTGTCTCACGCACCTGCCAAGGCACGCCTGCGGTGTCGCAGTAGATGCGAGGTACTGACTGAACCGTTATCATCCCATCAGTTTTGCCATCATCTCGTACAGCCTCTCCGGCTCGATCGGTTTGGAGAGATGCGCGTTCATACCGGCCTGCAGAGAGCGTTGTACATCCTCCTCAAACACATTCGCGGTCATGGCGATGATCGGAATCGTCCCGGCATCCGGCCTGTCCAGAGCGCGGATCATACGGGTTGCCGTCAGCCCGTCCATGACCGGCATACGTACATCCATCAGGATCGCGTCATAATATCCGACAGGCTTTTCGGAAAACATCCGCACGGCAGCTTCACCGTTGACAGCATGTTCTGCCTCCACGTCCTCCAGATCAAGCAGGTCAGCCAGGATCTCGGCGTTCTGTTCAACATCTTCCGCCATAAGCACTCTGTGCCCGGCCAGGATGGTCTCATGATCTCCTTCCGGCGCAAGCTCTTCTTCTGCCGGATCCATACCAGCTTTCTTTGCAAGGAGCAGCTGAATCTCACGCAACAGACTGTCCGAAAACAGCGGTTTTGACATGATGCTGTCTACGTCCTCCCGGTTGTTTTCCCCATGTAAGGACTCCCAATTATAGCCTGTCAGCATTATAATGATGCTTTCCCGTCCGTCAAAGGAACGCACCTTATGCGCCAGTTCCAGGCCATTCATGTCAGGCATCTTGTAATCTGTCAGGATCAGATCATATCCATGACCGTGTTCGCAGGCCTCCCGTAATATTTCCAGCGCCTGTTCCGCCCGGGTGGAAATATCCGCTTCAATACCGATCGCCCGCAGAACGGCCTGTGCGTGCTGGCATGCAATCTGATCGTCGTCTATGACCAGTGCCTTCAGGCCTTTGGGCAGACTGGTCTCATGGATCTGATGGGCAGTCTGACTGGATGACTTGAGTGTTACCGTGATGGTAAAAACAGAGCCGACACCCTTTTCGCTGTTTACCTGGATCTCTCCATTCATCATCTCCACGATATTTTTGGTCAGTGCCATTCCCAGTCCGCTGCCGCCGTATGGGTTGGTCGTGGTGGCGTCCTCCTGCGAAAAGGTTTCAAAGATTCTGGAGATATATTCCTTCTCCATACCGATCCCTGTATCCGTAATGACAAAACGAAGCACGCAGAAGCCTTCAAACTGATTGATCTGCTCCACCGTAAGGGTCACATTGCCTGGTGCTTCCGTAAACTTGACCGAATTGCCAAGTACATTGATCAGCACCTGCTTCAGTTTCATATCGTCGCCGATATAATAATCCGCCACATTGCCGATGATGTCGCATTCATAATTCAGCCCCTTGTCCATGCACTGACCATTGATCATGATATTGATCTGATCCAGGAATTCTCTGAAAAAGAATTCTTCATTCTTGAGCACCATCCGGCCTGACTCAATCCGACTCATATCCAGGATGTCATTGATCAGTCCAAGCAGATGTTTGGCACTTGCGCCCATCTTTTCCAGCTGCTCTCTGGTCCGCGGAGGCAGTTCCGGGTCACGCAGAGCAATATTATTAAGGCCTATGATCGCGTTCAACGGTGTGCGGATCTCATGGCTCATATTCGAGAGGAAGCTGGATTTTGCCCGGCTGCTCTCCTCTGCCAGAGCCTTTTCCACCTCCACCTTTCTCTCCCTTTCCTGGATCCGGTGATAGATATCAAACAGGATCATAAGCGCCGCAATGATCAGGATCACCTGGATCCCGGCATTGGTCATATGTGAGATTTTGACCTCCTCCAGGGCAATCTCCAGATAAGCAGTCTCAGCGCTTTCAGATCCA
>JAFWDX010000174.1 GCA_017515945.1 Blautia sp.
AATCATCACATATACTCACCGGGATATCTTCGTCAAAAGACAAAATGGTATTTTCAAATTTCGGAGTAAAAACATATTTCAGAACGATCCGCTTCACCTGATCCAGAATCCAATATTCTTTTACTCCTGCTCTTTTATACATGGCAAGCTTCTCAACCTTGTCATACGCTTCCGTCGAATCCGAGAGTACCTCAGCCACAAATTCCGGAGCTCCATGATAGCCATCATCTTCCATCCTGCTCTTATCACAGATCACCTTCAGGTCCGGAAGGACATATGTCTGATCATTTTCGAACAGAAAAACACCGACATTTGATGTCAGAACTTCACAAGGGAGTTTTTTTTCTTCAATATGATTATCCAGAACCCTGCTCATTCTGAAAATCAGTCGTTCATGGCCAGGCTTTGGTGGAGCCATCATATAAATCTGACCGTCGACCAGTTCTGCTCTGCAGCCCTCCGGCAAGCTGTAAATATCCTCTATCGTGCAATATGGTTCTATTGACAGTTCAGACATGCCAGACCCCCTTTCTTTGC
Organism: Blautia sp.; assembly: GCA_017515945.1. Taxonomy (GTDB): domain Bacteria; phylum Bacillota; class Clostridia; order Lachnospirales; family Lachnospiraceae; genus Blautia_A. The sequence continues at coordinate 538 of JAFWDX010000174.1, forward strand.
AATCAGATTTCATAACAGCGTTTTCACAAAAACTTTCGCCTTTGTTTTTATTTTACCATCGTATAAAGCACCTGTCAAAACGGTTGACTCTCCCTTCCGGCCCATGATATCCTTTATCATATTTACCAGAGGGTCTTAACAGGCAAAATGCTTTGCTTCCATGTTTTTAGAGCCTCTGCATATACCGCGCGTATAATCTGGTACATTATCCATTTATTTGATCGCGCGTAACTGTGAAGGAGCTTGTGACTGAACAGTTACGAAAAATGCAGCTTTGAAAGACAAGGGGGGCCAAATGAAACAGCTATATACAAGGTGGGGACGTACGCTTGATCCTTCCAGTGTCCTGAATGAATACCCGCGTCCCCTGCTTATCCGCCCGGACTGGCAAAGCCTGAACGGGTACTGGGAATATGCGTTCACAGATCTGAGCTGCGCAGCCCCCCCGGCGGCTTATGAGGGCCGGATCCTCGTCCCCTTTTCTCCTGAAAGCGCGCTCTCCGGAGTTGGGCGGCAGCTCCAGCCGGATCAGTACCTCTGGTATCGCAGATCGTTTGCCTATATAAAGAATACGGGAACTGCAGCAACGCCAGTGACTGAACAATTACAAGCAACAGGAGCCATGACGGAAAACGACCGGCTTCTCCATACTGCAGCAAACAAACTGGCTCCGATATCTCGGTCTGCAGGCGACTCGGCTGAAAACGGCCGGCTTCTCCTGCACTTCGGCGCGGTGGATCAGATCTGCACGGTCTATGTCAACGGCAGGGAGATCGGTTCCCATACGGGTGGCTATCTGCCTTTCACGCTTGACATCACGGACGTGCTGAACCCAGAGCCCGATGAGCCCAATGAGCTCGTGGTGCGCGTCCGGGATCTGTCCGATACCTCGTATCACGCCCGCGGAAAGCAGAAGCTCAAACGCGGCGGGATGTTTTACACTGCCACCAGCGGCATCTGGCAGACGGTCTGGCTGGAATGGGTACCTGCGATTTATATCACCGGCGTGGATACAGAGGCGGATATTGACCGGGGCGTAGTCCGGATTCTGGTACATACGAACCTTGGTCGGGCAATATGGCCTGATGCTGCCGACAGCCGGAGCACAGACTGTCGGACAGAACTGTACACCGACCGGAAACACGTCTTCCCGGCGGATCCGGATGCGGCGGCGGATTCAGATATAGCCAAAAGACCTGCACTCTCGGCGGATTCAGATGCAGCCAAAAAACCTGTCATCTCGGCGGATCCGGATGTGGGCAAAAGACCTGGCCTCTCGGCGGATTCGGATGCAGCCAAAAGACCTGCCCTCTCGGCGGAAGTACGAATCCAGCCTCCTGCTCTGTACATTCATGAAGATATTCCGCTCGCCGCATCCGGCACAGCCATGCTGACCGCAGAAGTCCCGGTCGATGAAGAGGTTGAGATCCCTATCCCCGATCCCAGGCTGTGGGACTGCGATCATCCGTGGCTGTATGTGTTTACTGCAACTCTGCTGCATACAGCCATTCCCGGCGACCACGTCCAGAGCTACTTCGCCCTGCGCGCCTTTACCCTGGAACAAAAAAAAGAGCCTGACGGCTCCCTTCTTCCCCGCATCTGCCTGAACCATAACTTCGTCTTTCAGAAAGGCATCCTGGACCAGGGCTACTGGCCGGACGGCCTCCTGACGCCCCCTTCGGAGGAGGCCATGCTCTTTGACCTGATTCAGATGCGGAAAACAGGCTTCAATATGGTGCGCAAGCATATAAAGATCGAACCTCAGCGCTGGTATTACCACTGTGACCGCATGGGTCTCATCGTATGGCAGGACATGGTAAACGGCGGCGGTCCGATCCGCGGATGGTACGTCACCTATCTCGCCACCCTGATGTGCTGGTGCCGAATCCGGCCCGGCGACCGTTCCCGCTGGCTCCATGCCCGGCAGGACGCCCGGGGCCGGCAGGAATTCATCGACGAAACCCTGGAAACCATCCGTATCCTTAAAAATCATCCCTCCATCTGCACCTGGGTGATCTTCAACGAAGGCTGGGGCCAGTTCCAGACCCGCGAGCTCACGGACCTCGTCCGCCGCGCCGACCCCTCCCGCCTCATCGACCAGGCCAGCGGCTGGTTCGACCAGCGCGGCGGCGACATGTGCAGCATCCACAATTACTTCACCCGCCTGCGCATATGGAAAGACCCTCTCCGCGCCAATGTCCTGTCGGAATTCGGCGGAAAGACCTTCCTTATACCTGAGCACAGCACCGAAAGCAGGCTTTACGGTTACGGTGCACAGAAAACTCTCGGGGAATTGAATGAAGCGTACGAAAAAGCGGATCGCGAAATCAACGCTCTGATTCCACAGGGCATGTGCGCCAGCGTATATACGCAGTGGACGGATATCGAGGATGAGGTGAACGGTATTTTTACATATGACCGGGAGGTAAGAAAAATCCGGTAAATGAGTCAGGGGGACAGGTTTCTGACGAGTCAGGGGGACAGGTTCCTTGACTC
>JAFWDX010000175.1 GCA_017515945.1 Blautia sp.
ATGATGCTAAGCTGTCTCGTCTCCCACTCCACAGTCGCGGCATGGGCTTCGGGCGTCTCTTCTTTTTCCATGGATGTATCGATTTCGTCATAGCCAAAGATGTAGCCACCGGCACTCCAGATACTGAAATTGCTGTCCGGACCGGGATCCGGCCGGCCGCCTCTGGCCTCGATGAGGCCGTCATGTCTTCTTTTGTACTCTTCGGCGCATCCTGGCTTCAGACGGGTCATGAACATGCGATGACGGATCATGGACTTGTCCTCGCGGACGATGCCGAAATCATGGTACATCAGCCTCATGCCCTCACCCGGCCGGCTCAGCCAGTGCAGGACCGGCGAAAATACTTCCGTGAGGCTGTCCATGGTCTGCCGCGCCTGATCCGTCAACGGTTCCTCGGGTTCACAGTACCCGAACAGCAGTCCTGCACAGGTCCACAGGCTGAAGTTGTGAATCCTGTTGTCCTCAAGAAAGGCTGTGATCTGCGGCCACGTTTTTCCCAGCAGGGTGCGGAAGGTATCCGCTTCATTCAGCAGGATTTCCGCTGCAAATGCATGTCTGTTCATAATTTTCCTCTCTGTCCGGCAACACCCGTTCCTTCCACATCTTCCCATGCGGTCCATCACGGCTTTGCCTCTGTCTGCCCGGCATCGCCAGTCTCTTACATCTCTTTCAGTGCCGCCACGACCTGTTCCAGTTTCATAAAGCGGGAGGCTTTGACCAGGATGGTATCGCCTTCGCGGACATATTCCTGCAGCCCATTTATCAGTGCGTCCGTCGTATCAAAATGCGCGATGGCCTGTCCCTCCGACACATGCTCTCCGGCACCCTGTGCCATCTGCGCGGCCAGTGTCCCGACGAACAGCATGACCTGAGCGCCGGATGCAGCGGCAAAGGCACCAACCTCGCGGTGCATCTCTTCTTCGCCGGCTCCCAGCTCGCCCATGTCTCCCAGGATCAGGACCCGCCTGGTACCGGCGTCCTTCATCACATCGATGGAGGCCTTCATAGAGCCTGGATTCGCGTTGTAACAGTCGTCCACGATCAGGAAACGGTCTGTCCGTATCCGGTTCATCCGGCCGCCGATGGTCTCGATGGCTTCAATGCCGGCTCTGATCTGCTCCGTGCTCAGCCCGTATACCCGGCCGACAGCCGTAGCCGCGAGCGCATTGTATACCATATGCCGGCCCGGCACAGGCACTGTGACTTCAAAACTGATCTCTTGTAACTGTTCAGTCACAAGCTCCTTCACAGTTACGAGGCCAGGCGCAGGCTCCTTTCGTCGCATTGGAAGTGCGCCTGGCCTTGGCTCTTGAGCTTTTGTTCCACACACCTCGCAGTAAATGCGAGGTGCTGACTGAACAGTTACGATCTCATCACAGCTGTCCGGGGCAGCAGTTTCGTCCGCCGAGGCGCCGTCCAGCTCAGCAAGCTCCTCCAGCTCCTCCGCCTGCTCTTCCTCTTCGGTCAGCACAGCTCCATCCTGGATGCCGATGTCCGTATTTCTGCCATAGCCGTCCAGAGCAGTGAGATCCCGCAGTTCTTCTTCCTGAGCCTCTGACTCAGACAGAGATACGCCGTCCATCCGTCCGAGATCAGCCTCTTCTTCGAGTCCTTCATTGCGGACAGCTGCAGACGCTTCCAGGATATGGATCCTGCAGTGTGTCCCCATCAGTCCCATACTCCGGATCTCATCCGCCCAGACAGTATTCTTTCCGTTTGATTCCAGGCCAAAGAAGACCGGCTCGATACCTTTGATTCCTTTGACCGTCACCAGTTTGTCGTCATCACCGTTGAGGATGATGTGTCCGTTATCCTGCACATACGGAAGCATCTCCGTCTTGGCTCTCAGGATCCCGTCCCGGTCACCCAGGAACTCCAGATGTGCGGTCCCGATGTTGGTGATGACTGCAGTATCAGGCCTGGCGATCCGTGCCAGGCGTGTCATCTCACCAAAATGGTTGATTCCCATCTCCAGCACAGCGATCTCATCCTCTTCACGCAGGCGAAAGACTGTCAGCGGTACACCGATTTCATTATTAAAATTTCCCTGTGTTTTGAGTGTACGATACTTTTGTGACAAGACGGAAGCGATGGCTTCCTTGGTACTGGTTTTGCCGACGCTCCCGGTAATGCCTACCACCGGGATATCCAGCTGCTCCAGGTAAAAGGCCGCCAGATCCTTGAGCGCCTGGAGGGAGGATCCCACCCGGATATAAGGATATGCCGCGCCAGGGAGCTCCCGCTCAGAAAGGGTCGCCAGCGCGCCGGCCTCCATCACCTGCGGAATAAAGGTGTGGCCATCCACCCGTTCTCCCACGATCGGGACGAACAGGGTGCCCGCCTCTGCCTTTCTGCTGTCCGTTATGACGGACGTTATTTCCTTTTCCAGCAATCCGGGATCGCCAATAAATTTCCCGTTGCAGGCAAGGGCTATATTTCTTAATGTCAAATTTTTCATGATTCTTCAGTGCCTCAAATATACCAGAGGGTCTTAATATAACAGAGGGTCTTAATATAACAGAGGGTCTCAATACATGAATATCTTTGGTTCCACATATTCAGGGCCTCTGCATATACCGCGTGGAACCCCGGGCACATTTTCCATTTATTCACGCGAGTATATGACGGCAGATCAGTTATATGTGCCTGTTGGTAACTGTTCAGTCAGCACCTCGCATTTACTGCGAGGTGCGTGGAACAAAAGTTCAAT
>JAFWDX010000176.1 GCA_017515945.1 Blautia sp.
TAAAATAAATGAAAAATGTACCTGATTTTCCGCGCGGTATATGCAGAGGCTCTAAATACGTGGAAGCAAAGCATTCCACGTATTTAGACCCTCTAGTATAATTCCTTCGTAACTGTTCAGTCACAAGCTCCTTCACAGTTACGAGGCCAGGCGCAGGCTCCTTCGTCGCATTGGAAGTGCGCCTGGCCTTGGCTGTTGAGCTTTTATCCCACGCACCTCGCAGTAAATGCGAGGTGCTGACTGAACAGTTACATTCCTTCACAGTTACCATTATATTACCAGTTCAGACTGCGTCAGACTCTCAGGTGTCTGCGTGTGGTCAGGAAGCTGCCGGCCAGGCCGATTCCTATGCCAAGGCAGAGACCTACCGGGATCAGGACCTGAAAGATCGTGCCTGCAGGGATAAAGCGGATCGTCCCGCTCAGAAGCGAAAAACGCTCAAGTATATAGCTGACCGTACGATTATAAATAAAATACAAAATAACCAGCGGGATCGCGGCTCCGGCAAGCCCCAGCAGCAGTCCCTCCAGCACAAAGGGGGCACGGACAAATGCGTCCGTCGCGCCGATATACTTCATGATCCCGATCTCCTCACTGCGCACAGCGATCCCCACATGGACCGTGTTGCTGATCAGGAAAACCGATATGATCAGCAGAATAGCGATCACTGCCACAGAGATATAGGAAAGAACTCTGTTGAAATTGCCCAGCGTCACGGCTGCCTGTTCAGACTGGTTGACCTCCCGGACATGATCCAGGCCCCTGATATACGCCGCCAGCACATTCTGCATCTCTATGTCAGCCAGATAAACCTGATAGTTGGAGGAATTGGCCAGCGGGTTGACATCCCGGAAGCCTTCGGCTGCGTCCGAATCTCCGAAATAGGTCTCCTTCATCTTTTTCCAGGCTTCATCCGCGGAGACAAATTCCACGCGGGAGACCTCCGGTCTGGCCGCGATCAGATCTCCGACCGCTTTGATATCGGAAACGTCCGTCCCCTCTTCAAAGAAGACCGTGATGGGAACCTGTTCCTCCACATGATGCGTAATGTACGACACATTGCGTATGATCGAAAAAAAGATCCCGAAGAGAAAAATACAGGCCACCATCGTGATCACGGAAGCCAGTGAAAACATCCAGTTGCGCCGGATGTTTTTGAATCCGGATTTAAGAAGGAACCACAATGTACTAGGCCTCATGATATGTCCCCTCCTTTTCATCGCTGACGATGATCCCGTTCTGTACCGTGACCACCCGCTTGCGCATGATGTTGACGATCTCCCTGTTGTGGGTGACCACCAGGACCGTAGTGCCCCGGTCATTGATCTGCTCCAGCAGCTCCATGATCTCCAGAGAGGTGCGGGGGTCAAGATTGCCTGTAGGCTCATCCGCCAGCAGGATATCCGGTCTGTTGACCAGTGCCCTGGCCAGAGCCACCCGCTGCTGTTCGCCCCCGGACAGCTCATCCGGAAACGACTTGTACTTACCCGCCAGTCCTACCTCCTGCAGGACCTCAGGCACCCTTTTGCGGATGACGCGGGAAGGGCGGTTGATCACATGCTGGGCAAACGCTACATTTTCATATACATTTCGGTCCTTCAACAGGCGGAAATCCTGGAATACCACTCCAAGCTTACGTCTGAACTTCGGGATCCGGCGGTGCTTCATGCCCTCGAGCTGCTCTCCGCTGACGATGATCTGGCCTGATGTGGAATCTATCTCTTTGAGAAGGAGCTTGATCATGGTGGATTTGCCCGATCCGCTGGAACCGACGACAAAAACAAACTCGCCCTTATCTACATGCAGATTGGCATGGTTGAGAGCCGGAAGCCCTTTACCATATGATTTGGTTACATCAATAAGATCGATCATTTATCTTCTCCTGTTGAGGCCAATATACTCCTGACGTAACTGTTCAGGTACAGACTCCTTCACAGTTACCAAAAGTTAATCGTAACTGTTCAGTCGCAAGCGCCTTCACAGTTACGAGGCCAGGCGCAGGCTCCTTTCGTCGCATTGAAAGTGCGCCTGGCCTTCTTGGCTGCCAAGCTTTTGTTCCACGCACCTGCCAAGGCACGCCTGCGGTGTCGCAGTAAATGCGAGGTGCTGACTGAACAATTACAGTTAATCACATAAAGCTTATATTATCATTAATATGTGCCCCCGTCAAACTGGTTTTTATCCTTTAGGGTTTTATTTATATAAAATTTGTACAAAAAGAATTTGATTTTTTGTCTGTTTTTTCAAATATACTCTTTCATTTTTGAGCAATATGTAATAAAATAAAGGCATATGACCAGGGGCAAACACATCTGAATAGCCAAAACACCGGATGTACGCCCGTTGACTCTACAGGGAGAGGTAAGAACTATGATCTCAAATCAGGTGCTGCAAAATACTCTGGAAGGGCTCAAAGAAATTTCCAGGACCGAATTCTGCATTATCGACACAGACGGCAAGGTACTGGCCTCGACGTTTAATGATTTTTCTTTTGAACAGACGGATATCCAGGCGTTTGCCGAGTCACAGGCCGACTCTCAGCTCGTCAAGGGATACCAGTATTTTAAGGTCAGCGACGACTATCAGCTCGAATATATCCTGGTCGTCCACGGCGAGGATGAGGATACCTATATGGTCGGCAAGCTGGCCGCCTTCCAGCTCCAGAGCCTGACCGTAGCCTACAAAGAACGCTTTGACAAGGACAGCTTCATCAAAAACCTGCTGTTGGACAACCTGCTGCTGGTGGATATCTATAACCGTGCCAAAAAGCTCCACATCGACGCGGATATCAGGCGTGTCGTCATGATCCTGGAGCTCGCCCAGGAGCGCGAGCACAGCTCGATCGAGAGCATCCGCGCACTCTTCGGCGGCAAGAGCAAGGATTTTATCACCGCCGTGGATGAAAAGAGCATCATCATCGTCAAGGAGCTGGAGGACGGAGAAGGTTACGAAGTGATGGATGCCCTGGCGCATACCGTGCTCGAAAATCTCACCTTCGATGAGGGCAGCGGTGTGCACATCGCCTACGGTACGATCGTAAATGAACTCAAGGAGGTTTCACGTTCGTACAAGGAAGCGCGCATGGCCCTCGATGTCGGCAAGATCTTCTTCCCGGAGAGAGACGCGATCGCCTACAGTTCCCTCGGGATCGGCCGCCTGATCTACCAGCTGCCCATCCCCCTGTGCAAAATGTTCATCAAGGAAATCTTCAGCGGGAAGTCCCCGGATGACTTTGACGAGGAGACACTCGTCACCATCGACAAATTCTTTGAGAACAGCCTGAACGTATCAGAGACGTCCCGCCAGCTCTATATCCACCGCAACACCCTGGTATACCGGCTTGACAAGCTGCAAAAGAGCACAGGACTGGATCTGCGGGTCTTTGAGGACGCCATCACCTTCAAGATCGCCCTGATGGTCGTCCGGTATATGAAATATATGGAAACACTGGAATACTGATGGGATGGCAACTGTGAAGGAGCTTGTGACTGAACAGTTACTCAGGACATTTCCTGCCTTTTCTGAGCAGGAACACGTTCGAAACAGCGCGGCCGTACCGGTCAGGTAACCGGCATCGGAAGAAATCGATCGCAACGAGAGGAGCCGCATGAAATGGAAGTACTTGGTCATCATCTGAGTTACAAAGCCGGATTCGCCTATCAGGATATCCTTGGCCTGCTGAGCAGACCGTTACGGATCGAACCCTCGGACATGGCCAGACCGGATTGCCTTTTCGCCGAAGGCGTCCATATCCTACGCATCCCCTCCCGGCTGGAGGGGACCGCGTTTGAGATCGCGATGGTGAGAGAACTGATCCACGCACATCAGCACGAAGCATATCCGCCCGTGCGTGAACTGATGCTTGACATACCTGACAATGTGCGTCCATACATGTATCAGCTCGAAGACATCGTTCTGGAACTGGACGCGGACTTCCGCATCCGCCAATACGGGTTTACGATCCCGCCCCGGGACCGCAAATACCGTGCGCTGATCGGCACCCTCCGGCGTGCAGGTGCCGTCCACCTCGCTTTAAAGAATGAGCTCGTGACGCAGCTTGCGCTGCAGATCCCCTATGTGGATTTTATTGACGTGCATGAGCATTATCTCGAGCTGCTGATCCAGATCCAGTACTGCAAGCCTCTTTATGACCGCTGCATTCTCATCCATGACGAGTATATAACTGTCTCCAGAGGGTTCTCCAATTTCAGACAGAAAGAGGCATATGACAGGATTCTTAAGATCCTGGCGTAAAATACCAGAGGCTCTGAATACGTGGAAATCTTTGATTTCACGGATTCAGAGCCTCTGCATATGCTGTGTGGAAAGCAAAGCACCTTTTTCCATTATATTTGATTGAGCCAGTGGTCCGTCTCAATCAGATTTAAA
>JAFWDX010000177.1 GCA_017515945.1 Blautia sp.
GCAGATAAGTCGCGATCCTGTCCGTCATCATCAGCCCCGGATCCTTTATCGCGTTGGCTATGATAAAAAAATTATTCATCTGCCTTCCCTCGTACTGTATCCAGATTTTCGTGGGCCTGGGCCACCACAAGGCTGATCTGCGCCTCGCATGCCTCATCCGACAGGCCGGCAAGCAGGACGCCGGACGGATCCACGGGATCCGCGGCCGACCGACCCGGCGCGGATACACCCTCAGCCTGACGGCCGAGATACAGCAGGTATTCGATATTTCCCTCCGGTCCTTTGACCGGGGAGAAGGTCAGCATCCTGGGATCAAGGCCGTTTTCCCGGGCATACGCGAGCACGGAACGGATCACCTCCCGATGCACGGCGGGATCCCGGACGACGCCCTTTTTTCCCACCTTTTCCCTGCCCGCCTCGAACTGGGGCTTGATCAGACAGACGATACACCCGCCCTCGGACAGCAGATCCCGGACAGGTCCGAACACTTTGGACAGAGAGATGAACGAGACATCTATGGACGCGAGATCCGCCTTTTCCGGCAGATCCTCCGGCTTCACATAACGGATATTGGTTTTCTCCATGCAGACAACGCGGGGATCCGTCCTCAGCTTCCAGTCCAGCTGCCCGTATCCGACATCGATGGCATACACCCGGACGGCGCCGTTCTGGAGCATACAGTCGGTAAAGCCTCCCGTAGACGCGCCGATATCCAGGCACACCTTTCCCTGCGGCGTCACGGGAAAAACCTGCATGGCCTTTTCCAGCTTCAGTCCGCCGCGGCTCACATAGGCCAGCCGGGCTCCCCGGACCTCGGGAATAATATTCTCATCAAATGTACTGCCGGCTTTGTCCTCTTTCTGCCCGTTGACATAGACATCGCCGGCCATGATCAAAGCTTTCGCTTTTTCCCTGGATGGCGCCAGTCCCTGCTCCACCAGGATCATATCCAGTCTTTTTTTCATTATTTTTCAGCGTTGTAACGATTCAGCCACAAGCTCCTTCACAGTTACCACAATTACAAGATGGTGTCTTTATTCAGTTCCGCCACTGCCTGTTCGATCATGGCTGCCAGATCCTGGCTGCCGAGACCGATCCTCACCCGCAGGGCATCAATGCTCCCCTGCCGGACAAAGCGATCCCAGATCGCGGCGCACAGCACGGTTTTCTCCGGATGACATGCAGACATATAGGTGCATACATGCTCTCCAAAGCCGCCGTATTTCGCATTTTCCTCGACAGTGACAAACAGTTCATTTTCATCCGACAGCCGGTCAAGCAGCCCGATATCCATCGGTTTGACAAAACGCACATTGACCAGGGTCGGGTAGATCCCCTCCGCCTGAAGGATCCGGCATACCTCCATGCAGATCCGCACCATGGTCCCGACCGCCAGTATCACCACTCTGGTGCCCTTCATAATGATCTGGGACTTTCCGCGCTTAACCGGCGGACATTCTCCCGGTCCTTCCCATGCCTTCTCCCTGGAGTAACGGATCGCCACAGGCCCCCGCATGTGCACGGCCTCCCGCAGCATGACAGCCAGCTCCCGGCCGCTGCACGGCGCCATAATGGTCATCCCCGGCATCATGCTCAGGTAGGACAGGTCAAAATTTCCCTGGTGGGTCTCCCCGTCCGCTCCGACCAGTCCTGCCCTGTCTATGGCAAAGATCACATGCAGATCCTGCATGCAAACATCATGCATGAGCTGGTCAAAGCCTCTTTGCAGGAACGAGGAATAGACCGCCACGACAGGCAGCATCCCTCCCAGGGCGAGACCGGCGGCAAAGGTGACCGCATGGCCCTCGGCGATCCCCACGTCAAAGAACCGTTCCGGCCAGATCTCTGCAAATCTGGACAGACCTGTCCCGTCCGGCATCGCGGCCGTCACCGTCACCAGATGACGGTACTTTTTGCCCAGTTCACAGATCGTCTTTGAGAAAATATCCGTGTAGGTTGGCGCGGTCTTTTTTTCCAGCAGCTCTCCCGTCGCGATATCAAAAGGACCCGTCCCGTGAAAGCGCTCGGGATAATCGCTGGCCGGCGCGTAGCCGGCGCCCTTGCGGGTCAGTACGTGTACGATCACCGGGCCGTTTACCTTTTTGGCCTCATTCAGCAGGCGCATCACCTGGCGCATATCGGAGCCGTCCACAGGACCCAGATAGGTCAGCCCCATATCCTCAAAAAGCATTCCGGGAATAAACAGATGCTTGATCCCGCTCTTGGTGCGCCGCATGGTATCGATCATGGCCGGCCCGACCCTGGGGATCTTTTCCAGGTTGCGGGTCACAGAAAGCTTCATGCCTGTATAAGCCTCAGTCGTCCGGATCGCGCTCAGATAAGAGGACATACCGCCCACGTTGGGGGATATGGACATATTGTTGTCATTCAGCACTATGATAAAATTTGTCTTAAGACCCGCCGCGTTATTCAACGCCTCAAAGGCCATCCCACCGGTCAGCGCCCCGTCTCCGATGACGGATACCACCCGGTAATGACGGCCCTGCAGATCTCTGGCCCGCACATATCCCAGCCCGGCCGAGATGGAATTTGAGCTGTGTCCTGTATCAAAGGCATCACAGGGGCTTTCCTCCCTCTTTGGGAAGCCGCTCAGGCCCCCCTCGCTCCTCAAGGTGGAAAACTCGTCTTTTCTCCCTGTAAGGATCTTGTGTGTATAGGCCTGATGCCCCACATCCCAAATCAGCTTGTCCTGCGGGAAATGCAGCACGTTGTGCAACGCCAGCGTCAGCTCCACCACGCCGAGATTGGAAGCCAGATGGCCTCCGGTACGGCTGACAGAGCTGATCAGAAACTGTCGGATCTCCTCTGCCAGCACAGGAAAATCCTCCAGCGGAATATTGTGTATATCGTTCGGCTTATTGATCCTGTCCAGTATCATGGTTCGCTCCTTGTCCTTCTGCCCATTCTCTTTCAGGCAGGACCCTCAGAAACGTCTGGTGGTCATGGCACGCGTCAGCTCCTGAAGGAAGGATGTATCCGCCTTCAGGCCCGAGAGAAGGGCAAGGGCTTCCCCGGACAGCTTCTGAACACAGCGGTCCGCTTCGGCAAGCCCGTAAAGTGTGACATAGGTAGTCTTGTTGTTTTTTTCGTCGCTGTGGACCGGTTTGCCCAGCGCGGCCTGATCTCCTTCCACATCCAGGATATCGTCCCGGATCTGGAAAGCCACGCCGATCTTTCGCGCCGCCTCCAGCAGAACGGCGGTATCCGCCTCATCCGCGCCGGCCAGCACAGCGCCTGCCGTCATGGACGCCTCGATCAGGGCAGCGGTCTTTTTTTCATAGATGTAAGAAAGGGTGTCGGCCGGAATCGGCTTTCCTTCCAGCGCCACATCCACGCTCTGGCCGCCGAGCATCCCCCGGATCCCGGTTTTTTCAGCGATCAGGCTGAGGGTCCGGGCAACCGCATCCGTATCATGGCCCATTCCAAAGGCCCTGCACATGGTCTCATACGCATAATTGAGCAGGGCGTCCCCCGCCAGGATGGCGGCCGCTTCCCCGTAAACCCGGTGCGTCGTGGGACGTCCTCTGCGCAGGTCGTCATTGTCCAGCGCCGGCAGATCATCATGGATCAGGGAATGGGTATGGATCATTTCCATCCCTGCCATAAAGGGCTCGATCACAGCTCCCTCCCCGCCAAAGACGGCAAATGTCTCCGCCATCAATACCGGCCGCAGGCGCTTTCCGCCCGCCAGCAGGCTGTAACTCATGGCATCCGCGAGCTCTTTTGCAGGCCCCTCCTGCGGAGGGAGAAAACGGGCGAGAACCTCCTCCGCCCGGGCTGTCCTTGCAGCCAGTTCTTCTTTAAAATTCACTGTATGTCCCATCCTCATTGATCTGAAGCATCTTTTTCTCTACGAGGTCAAGCTTTTCGCTGCATTTTCTGAGCAGCTCGACGCCTGTTTTATAAAGCGCAAAGGACTCCTCCAGAGAAGTCTGCGGATCCTCCAGGCGGGCGGAGATCTCCTCCAGTCTGGCGAAATTCTCCTCCAGCCCCGGCTCCGCCTGGGTCTCTGCAGCCGTTTCAGAAACGGCAGGGTCAGTATTTTTTACGTTGTTTTCAGGCATATCTGTTCTGTCTCCCTGACAACGGCATGTACCACACCGTCGATCACATAAATATCAAGCGGGTCATCCTTTTCTACCTGCGAGATCCCCGTCAGTGTATGTCCGTCCGGTCCTGACACATAAGAAAAGCCCTGGCGGAGCTTGCGCAGGGGACTCAGGCCCTCCAGACGCTCAGCCCACAGTGCCAGCTCGTGGCGGTACCGGGTCCGCTTTTTCTCCATCGCCGCCCCCAGCGACTCCTGCAGCCTGTCACGGGTACGAATGGAGCTTTCAAGCTTATCCTCCATGTGGGCCTGCATGGCCTCCTGCAGGTGCAGCAGATGCTGACGGTTCTCGCGCAGACGGCTGGCAGGCGAAAGAAGCCTGAAAGACGCAGTAAGCCGGTCCAGCCGGCTCCTCGCCAGACGGATCCGGCTCTCCATGGCATTTTCAAGCCTCACCCTGTACTGCCTGTTGCGCAGCAGGATCTGGGATACGTCATCCACAGCCAGCTCCGCCGCCGCAGACGGCGTCGGCGCACGCAGATCCGCCACAAAATCCGAGATCGCCACATCCGGTTCATGGCCGACCGCGGAGATCACAGGCGTGCGGCACGCAAAGATCGCCCGCGCCACCGCCTCCTCATTAAAGGCCCACAGATCCTCCAGCGAGCCGCCTCCCCGGCCTACGATGATCGTATCCACCCCGGCCTGATCCATGACCTGCAGCCCCCGGGCGATACTGGCTGCCGCACCCTCGCCCTGGACCTGTGCCGGGTACAGGATCAGCTGAATGCCCGGGTTGCGCCGCAGCGCGACCGTCCGGATGTCCTGGATCGCTTTGCCTGTCGGCGCGGTGACGATACCCAGCCGGCGGATCATGCGGGGAATGGGCTGCTTGTACGCGGGATCGAACATTCCCATCTCTTCCAGCTCTTTTTTCAGCGCCAGGAAGCGCTCATACAGCACCCCTGCGCCCTCCAGCACGATCTGCCGGGCGTAAAGCTGGTATTTTCCGTCTCTCTCGTAAACCTCCACGGATCCTGTGGCCACCACGCGGTCTCCGTCCTTCATCGCAAAACCGAGGCCTCTGCGCTGACCCGCAAACATGACGCAGGACAGAACGCCGGTCTCATCCTTGAGCGAAAAATAGATGTGTCCGCTGGAGTGGTATTTGCAGTTGGACACTTCGCCGGCCACCTGGATCCTTTGCAGGAAATAATCCTGACCGAACATATTGCGGATATATCGGTTTACCTGGCCGACGGTATATGTATTACTCATTTTCCCGGGCGATCCTGCCCAGCAGACCGTTGACAAACGGGCCGGATGAATCGCTGCCGTAGTTTTTAGCCAGTTCCACAGCCTCATTGATGGCCACGCCGACAGGCACATTCCCGTCGTACAGCATCTCATATACAGCCAGGCGCAGGATCGCGAGATCCACCTGGCTCATACACTCTGTTTTCCAGCCCTCGCTGACCGTGTTGAGGCGGGCGTCGATCTCCGGCAGCTTCTCAATGATCTGCGCGTATTTGTCACGGATATATGCCTGATCCTCAGGGGTATATTCCGGCTGTACGTCCATATCGTCATCGAGCCTGTCAAAATACAGTTCAAGCTGCTGCGGCTTCTCTTCATCCGGATGAAAGCCTTCCAGGAAAAGGAGCCTGAATATATGTTGTCTCTGTTCGCTTCTGCGCATATTTCCTCCGCTCTGTCCGGTTGCCGTCAGCTTTCCTTTGTGTTTTCCATCTCAACGCTGACAATATGAATATTGACGTTGCCGACCTTAAGCCCTGTCATATTTTCAATGGCGGATTTCACCTTTTCCTGCACACGGGCGCAGGTCGCGGGAATATTGGCGTTATACGCCACGTTGAGGCTGAGATCCACTGTGACCACATCGTCTTTGATGCTTACGCGGACGCCTTTCGAAAGGTTCTTTACACCCAGCCTGCTGACGAGTTCATTGGTGATGTTTCCGGCAATGGATGCGACTCCGTCTGCCTCGGTGGCGGCAAGGCCGGCCACGACCGTTACAACCTCGTCCGCGATGTTCACCTGGCCGATCCCGCCCAGATCCTTTATTTTGTAGGTCGTTCTTTTTTCAGCCATTTAGCTTCCTCCTTGAGGCTTTGAGCCAATACAGATCGTAACTGTTCAGGAACAGGCTCCTTCACAGTTTCCATAGATTTATATGTATTATAACAAAGACAATGATAAATTGAAACACGCAGGCTTCAGTTTTTGCTGAATTCTGTCAGCTCCAGGCCTGGGTTGCGGTCCAGTGTCATGCCTACGCTCCAGGCATTGGCCCAGAGAAGCAGGGGATTCCCCTTGAGATCCGTGACCTTTTTCATGTCGCTGGTCCCGGTGATGGCATCGATATCGATATCATCCTTATTGGCGATCCAGCGGATATGCTCATACGGCAGGGTTTCCAGGCGGATCTCGACATTATATTCATTCTCCAGCCGGTATTTCAGCACATCGAACTGAAGGACGCCGACCACGCCGACGATGATCTCCTCCATCCCGGCGCCTATTTCCTGGAAGATCTGAATCGCGCCTTCCTGGGCGATCTGCGTGATGCCCTTTACGAACTGCTTTCTCTTCATGGTATCCATCTGGCGGACCCTTGCGAAATGCTCAGGGGCAAAGGTCGGGATCCCTTCAAAGGCAAAATGGCTGCCCGGCGAGCAGATGGTATCCCCGATCGAAAAGATGCCAGGGTCGAATACACCGATGATATCCCCCGCATAGGCCTCATCCACAACGTGGCGGGACTCCGCCATCATCTGCTGGGGCTGAAGCAGGCGCATCTTTTTGTCTCCCTGGACATGATAGACCTCATCCTGGGCGTCAAAACGGCCCGAACAGATGCGCATGAAGGCGATCCTGTCACGGTGCGCCTTGTTCATATTAGCCTGGATCTTGAAAACAAAAGCAGAGAAAACATCGCCCTTTGGATCAATAAGCCCCTCGTCCGACATACGCGGCAGGGGGGAGGTCGTCATAGCCAGGAAATGCTCAAGGAAGGTCTCCACACCAAAGTTGGTGAGCGCAGATCCGAAAAAGACCGGGGTCAGACGGCCCGCGCTGACACTCTCCTGGTCAAACTCCGCGCTTGCTCCATCCAGCAGTTCAACCTCGGAGAGGAGCTGCTCCTTCTGCTCCGGATCCATGATCTGATCCATCGCGGGATCATCGAGTGGAATACGCTGGAAGCTGCCCTCGCGGGTTCCCTTCTGTGTATCCTCAAAGGTCAGCACCTGCCTGGTTTCCCGGTCATAGACACCGCGGAATTTCTTTCCGGAGCCGATCGGCCAGTTCACAGGGCAGGTGGGAATGCCCAGCTCCTTTTCGATCTCGTCGAGCAGATCAAAGGTGTCATTCGCATCCCTGTCCAGCTTGTTGATAAAAGTAAAGATCGGAATATGGCGCATGGCGCAGACCTTGAACAGCTTGCGCGTCTGGGCCTCCACGCCCTTGGAGGCATCGATGACCATCACCGCGGAATCCGCGGCCATCAATGTCCTGTAGGTATCCTCCGAGAAATCCTGATGCCCCGGTGTGTCGAGGATATTGATGCAGTATCCTTCATAATGAAACTGCAGGACGGAGGAAGTGACGGAAATACCTCTTTCCTTTTCGATCTCCATCCAGTCGGAAACAGCATGCCTGGCCGTTGCTTTGCCTTTTACGCTGCCGGCCAGATTGATCGCCCCGCCGTAAAGCAGAAATTTTTCCGTCAGGGTCGTCTTACCTGCATCCGGATGGGAAATGATGGCAAAGGTTCTTCTTTTTTCAATTTCTCTGATCTGATCGGACAAGTCTTCTCTCCTCTGTAAAAAAAATATGTAACTGTCGGGCTTTTGTTCCACGCACCTCGCAGTCAATGCGAGGTGCTGACTGAACAGTTACAAAAATAAATTAATGACCCGTACAGCCTGCTTCCAGCAGGAATCTGGAGGGCTCCATTTTTCTGTCATACTGGCGGCGGACAAGGCAGAGCGTCAGTTCCTTCCGCGCGCGGGTCATCCCCACGTAGAACAGTCTCCGTTCTTCCTCCATGGCCTCTTCCAGCATCGCCTTGCGATAGGGAATAATGCCTTCGTTCACATTCATGATAAAGACCCGGTCGTATTCCAGTCCCTTTACCGAATGGAGCGTAGCCAGGACCACTCCCTCCTTGCGTTCCTGCTGCTTTCCCGCCTCCTGCTTCAGCTTTTCTGTATAAGCCTCGATGGA
Source organism: Blautia sp. (assembly GCA_017515945.1). Classification (GTDB taxonomy): domain Bacteria; phylum Bacillota; class Clostridia; order Lachnospirales; family Lachnospiraceae; genus Blautia_A. The sequence continues at coordinate 8,318 of JAFWDX010000177.1, forward strand.
GGCCTCCCAGGAGGAAAGGGACGCAACAGACCTGGCGCTCTCCTGGATCCGCTCCAGGATATCCGTCAGATCCGCCTCGTTCATGCGGCGGTATGCGGCATACTCAGTCAGATAATCCTCATAGCCCATGGCTTTACGGATGAAGTTGATCGCGGCAAAAGGAGCCAGAGATGACAGAATACGCAGCTGTGTCTGCAATGTGGTGATCCTGTCCTCCATCCAGTCCTTATCCTGATAATATGCCAAAAGCCGCGTAAAGTCCACCGTCATTTTACCGTCCGGCCCTCTGCGGACGCAGGCCGCCGCGGCGTCTCTGGAAATATACCGGTTCGGACGGTTCATGACCTGAATAAAATCCGCACGGGAAACGGGTCCTGCCGCCATGTGCATATACGCGCGCAGATCCCGGCAGATCCAGTGGTCAAACAGATTCGGCAGTTTATCCCTCATCTGGAAGGGAAGTCCCCTCTCGATCAGTGCGCCAACCAGACCCTCTGCCTCCTGATTTGTCCTGAAGAGCACAGCCGTATCCCTTAGGTCTTCTCCCGCAGCCGCGGCCTGTCCAAGGGCGGCCGCCACAGCCAGATTTTCCTCCCGGCCGTTGGCGTAGACGCGTACCTGTACCGGTCGGCCCGCCGGATTCGGCGTGTGAAGCTTTTTTGCAAACCGCTGTCTGTTGCTCCCGATCACCTTAACGGCTGTTTCCAGAATGTTGGCACTGCAACGATAGTTGACATCCAGCAGTACGCGGCCGGCATCCGGGTAATCCCGGTTAAAGCCCAGCATGATCTCAGGCCGTGCGCCGCGGAAACGGTAGATGGACTGGTCGTCGTCACCCACGATGAAAAGATTGTTATCAGGTGCCGCCAGGAGGCGGATCGTGTCATACTGTACCGGATTGATGTCCTGAAATTCGTCCACCAGGATGTAGCGGAATTTCCGCCGCCATGCGGCGAGGATGTCCTCCCGGCGTGTCAGCAGCTCGTAGCAGGACTGCAGCATATCGTCAAAATCCAGCTTTCTGCGGCTGCGCAGCGTCTCATTGTATCGTGTATAGATCTCGGTGAACACCTCATCCGGACAACTCGTGGAATGGTAATGGTCCGGATGGATCCGCCCGCCCTTCACAAGCGAGATCTCGCGGATGATATCCTCGAGGAAATCCCCCTCCTGGAGTTCACGCGCACCGGTCTCCTCCATGATCCCTTTCAGGATCCGGATCTTTTCCTCCCCGGAAAGGATATTCTGCGCGCCAAGTCCGTATGCGGCCTTTAAAATACCGAAAAATACCCCGTGAAATGTCCCGAAGGTCACATCCGAACGCACAAGCCCCTCTGCCTGCAGAAAACGTTCCTTCATTTCCACAGCGGCCATTTTTGAAAAGGTCACCACAAGTATGGAAGAAGGGGCGACCCCTCCCTCACGGATCAGGTATGCAATTCGTTCGACGATCACGGAGGTTTTCCCGGAACCCGGGCCTGCCAGGACCATCATGGGTCCTGACAGGTGGGCGACTGCCCTTTTTTGAGATGGATTTAAATTCATGGATCTTCAGGCTGTCTGCAGCCGGTTGATGGCGGCGCGCACACGGTTCAGCGTCTCCTCCCTGCCCAGGATCTCCATGATCTGGGTCGCGCCGGCCGGGGTCATCATAAGACCCGATACAGCGATGCGCAGCGGCCACATGATAAACGCTGTCTTGTAACCTTTTTCGGAAGCGACGGCCATGAGCGCCTCATAAAGAGAATCATTATGGAAATCCTGCGTCTCCTCCAGTACCGGCAGGCACTCGGTCAGGACCTGAAGAGATTTCGCGGGATCCGTTTTGGCTTTTTTGTTCTGATAAAGGGAAAGGTCATATTCGGGCATCCGGGCGAAGAAGCGGATCATATCCGGGATATCCGGGAAGGTCTCGATCCGGGTCTGGACCATCGCCGCGATCTGGCGGTAATCATACTCCCCTCCAAGCGCTTCGCGCATAATGGGCAGAGCCCTCTCGTAAAACGCCTCGGGATCCATGGCTTTGATATATTCGCCGTTCATCCATCTGAGCTTGGCGATGTCAAAGACCGCGGGGGATTTGTTGATATGGTGATAGTCAAACTTTTCCACCAGCTCGGACAGGGAGAAGATCTCCTCATTATCCGCCGGGCTCCAGCCCAGCAGGGCCACATAATTGACGATCGCCTCGGACACAAAGCCCTGCTCCAGCAGATCCTCATAGGAAGAATGGCCGGATCTCTTGGAGAGCTTGGCATGCGTTTCGTCGGTGATCAGCGGACAGTGTACATAGACCGGTACCTCCCAGCCGAAGGCTTCATAGATCCGGTTGTACTTCGGTGAGGAGGACAGGTACTCGTTGCCGCGCACCACATGGGTGATCCCCATCAGATGATCGTCCACCACATTCGCGAAGTTGTAGGTCGGATAGCCGTCAGATTTGATCAGGATCAGATCCTCCAGCTCCTCATTGGCCACAGTAATGTCGCCATAGATCACATCATGGAAGGTCGTTGTCCCCTCCGTGGGCATATTAAACCGGATCACGTGGGGATCTCCCGCGGCAAGGCGTCTTTCGACCTCCTCCTTTGGCAGATGCAGGCAGCGTTTGTCGTAAATGGAGATCTCCTTTCCGTTCACGACACGCTTCATGCCCTCGAGCTCCTCCTGGGAGCAGAAGCAGTAATAGGCGTCTCCCTGCGCGATCAGCTGCTCAGCGTATTTCTGGTAGATGCCGGCGGCCTGGCGCTCGCCCTGCACATAAGGACCGAATCCGCCGTCCTTATCCGGGCCTTCGTCATGAACCAGTCCCGCGCGGGCAAGCGTACGGTATATGATATCCACTGCGCCTTCCACAAAACGCACCTGGTCCGTATCCTCGATCCTGAGGATAAAATCGCCCCCCTCATGCTTTGCGATAAGGTAGGCATACAGCGCAGTTCTCAGATTTCCCACATGCATACGGCCGGTCGGGCTCGGTGCGAATCTGGTACGGATTTTTGTCATAATCGTCTCCTCTGTCTATATACTTTGGAAAATCGTAACTGTTCAGTCACAAGCTCCTTCACAGTTACGAGGCCAGGCGCAGGCTCCTTTCGTCGCATTGGAAGTGCGCCTGGCCTTGGCTGTTGGACTTTTATCCCACGCACCTCGCAGTAAATGCGAGGTGCTGACTGAACAGTTAC
>JAFWDX010000018.1 GCA_017515945.1 Blautia sp.
CGGGGAGTCACTGGGACAGGTTCCTCCTCACACGCATGTGTGAGTCAAGGAACCTGTCCCCATGACTCGCCCATGAACGCTGTTCACAGAATGTTTGGAGGGCCTGACCCCATCAGACTTGACTCATCTTATTTCCGTTTGAATGCAGATCTCATATATGATAAAATCTGATTTATATGAGCAATTACGGTCACGAGAATATATAACCGAATGGTAACTGTACAGTAAAAAAACGGAGGTAGTTTTATGGGACAAAAAGACGTACTGAATAACCGTTTCTGGAATCTGATCGGATCGTTCTGCGACTTTTGCGCCTTGAACTTTATATTTCTGATCACCTGTCTCCCGGTCGTGACCATCGGTGCCGCCGTCACGGCTCTGTCCTCAGTGACCATGCGGGAAGCCCGCGGGAGTACGGGTATCTGATTTCTCCCTATCTGAAGGCATTTAAAAAGAATTTCATTCCCGGGAGCAAGATATTCCTGATCCTGCTGCCGGTCGGTTTCGCTTTTTCCGGTAGCGGATATTACTGGTTCCGGTCTCCTGTCCCCGGAGCAAAGCTCCTGACGCTTATACAGCTCCTGCTCCTCCTCTTATGGCGTGTCATCTGGTGTTATAATTTTTCGCTGACGGCGCGTTTTGAGAACAGCGCTCTGCAGACACTGCGCAATGCTGTCGGGCTCAGCCTGCTGAACTTGAAGATCAGCCTTTGTCTGCTCGTCGAGGATGCGGCGGTGCTGACAGTGGTCCTCGTATTCCCACATTCAGAGCTGCTGCTCCTTGTGTTTGGATTTGCCGCTCTGTCGTGGCTCAGGTCCGGGATGCTGATCCATATCTTTTCCAGGTATGAGGAGACAGAACATGAAGCCCGAGGACTGACTGAAACGGGAAACGGAAATATGTACCTGGTTTTCCGCACGGTATATGAAATAACTGTTTCAATTTCCGGTATTCTATAGTAAAATGGATGCAGCAATGTGCAAAATGCTGGATATACCGGAACCAACAAACTCAAAATTCTTTTGAAAGGATGTATCAGTTATGTATCAGGATGAATACAAGCGCTGGCTGGAAGCTGATCTGCTGGACGTAGATCTTAACACGGAGCTCAGGAACATCGAGGGCGACGATGAAGCGATCAAGGACCGCTTCGCAGTAGCCCTAAAATTCGGCACAGCCGGTCTGAGAGGCACGCTCGGCGCAGGAACCAACCGCATGAATATCTGGGTAGTCAGACAGGCCACACAGGGCGTTGCGGACTGGGTAAAGACCCAGGGCGGTACCCAGACAGCCGCCATCAGCTACGACAGCCGCCTCAAGGGCTGGAATTTTGCCCGTGAAGCCGCAGGTGTTCTGGCCGCCAATGGCATCAAGGTACGCATTTACGATGAGCTGATGCCTGTTCCGGCGCTTTCCTTCGCGACCAGGTATTATAATTGCAACGCAGGCATCATGGTCACAGCTTCCCATAACCCGGCCCAGTACAACGGCTACAAGGCCTACGGCCCGGACGGCTGTCAGATGACAGACGACGCGGCGGCTGTTGTGTATGATTCCATCCAAAAGACGGATGTCCTGACCGGAGCCAAATACATAAGCTTTGCCGAGGGTGTCGAGACGGATATGATCAAATTTGTCGGCGACGACTGCAAGGAAGCCCTGTACGAAGCCATCGAAGCCCGTCAGGTCCGTCCGGGTCTGTGCAGGACCGCAGGCCTCAAGCTTGTCTACTCCCCGCTGAACGGCACAGGCCTTGTCCCGGTGACCAGAGTCCTCAAGGACATGGGTATCACGGACATCACCATCGTTCCGGAACAGGAATATCCGAACGGCTATTTCACCACCTGCTCCTATCCCAATCCCGAGATCTTTGCCGCTCTTGAAAAGGGCCTTGAGCTCGCCAAAGAGGTCGGTGCAGATCTGATGCTCGCCACGGATCCGGACGCTGACCGTGTCGGTATTGCCATGAAGTGCCCGGACGGCTCCTATGAGCTGGTCAGCGGCAACGAAATGGGCGTACTGCTCCTGGATTATATCTGCGCCGGCAGGATCGAAAAGGGTACCATGCCCGCCAACCCGGTCGCCGTCAAGTCCATCGTCTCCACACCGCTGGCTGACGCAGTCGCCGCTCATTACGGCGTTGAGATGCGCAACGTCCTGACAGGCTTCAAATGGATCGGAGACCAGATCGCCGGACTGGAAGCAGACGGAGAGGTTGACCGTTTCATCTTTGGTTTTGAGGAGAGCTACGGATATCTGGCCGGTCCGTACGTCCGTGACAAGGATGCCGTCATCGGCTCCATGCTGATCTGTGAGATGGCCGCCTACTACCGCTCCATCGGCTCCAGCATCAAGCAGCGCCTGGAGGAGATCTACAGCCAGTACGGCAGATACCTCAACAAGGTCGACAGCTTTGAGTTCCCGGGCCTGTCCGGTATGGACAAGATGGCCGGCATCATGGAAGGCCTCCGCAAGAACCCGCCGACAGAATTCGCCGGCAAGAAGGTCGTCAAGGCTACGGACTATACGAAACCTGAAGAAACAGGCCTGCCGAAGGCCAACGTCCTGATCTACGGCCTGGAAGACGGCGCCACCGTCGTTGTCCGTCCCTCCGGCACCGAGCCCAAGATCAAGACCTATTTCACAACGCTCGGCAAGGATCTGGCTGAGGCGCAGGCGGAGAAAGACGCACTGGCCGAGGCTGTAAAGCCGATCCTTTCATAAAAAAATTAAACGGCGTGAGAAAAAACTTGAGCAGCCAAGGCCACACCGAAGGCGTCCCTTGGGAGGCACACTTCCAATGCGATGAAAGGAGCCTGCGCCTGGCCTCGTAACTGTGAAGGAGCTTCTGACTGAACAGTGACATCTGTTACATTTTCCCACAAGTATACAATACAGGGGACGATCCTGTGTGTGGTGCCACACACAGGATCGTCCCCTGTGTTGTCCCGGTCAGGACAGATGTCTGCCCTCCTCCAGATAATAATCAAAGTCCTCCTTCGGGATCGGTTTAGAGAAGAAGTATCCCTGTGCGAACCCACAGCCCAGCTCCTTGATCAGCCGGTACTGTTCTTCTGTCTCGACTCCTTCCGCCACGACCGGCACCTGCAGGTACTGTGCGATATCTATGATCAGACGGATCATAGACTCTTCCCCATCTCCCTCGAGGGTAGGCTTTGTAAGAGCCATATCCAGCTTCAGCGCATCGATCGGCAG
>JAFWDX010000178.1 GCA_017515945.1 Blautia sp.
GAGTCAAGGAACCTGTCCCCCTGACTCACCCATGAACGCTGTTCACAGAATGTTTGGAGGGCCAGACCCCTTCAGATTATGGCAGACCGTCTCTCTTCAAATATCATTTGACAAACCGTCCACAGAAATTCGCGAACCTTTTTTCATACTCTTCCGGCTCTTCCGTAAAACTGCACACATGGGCAGCCCCTTCCACCAGAAACAGTTCTTTTTCTGAAGTACATTCCCTGAACAGTCTTTTCCCCATCTCACACGGAACAAAATCATCCCCGGCGCCATGGATGAACAGGATCGGGATCCGCGCATGCCGCACGGCCTCGATGGGCGCGGCCTCTTTCAGCCTGAACCCGCACAGCTTTTCTGTGAACAGGCTCATGTTGGCCAGCATCAGCTGGCGGATCGTTTCCTGGGGAAATCTGGCTTTTAATACGTGGTCGGATTCCAGATAAAAATCGTCATACGGCGAGTCAGCCACGCATACCTTGACATTGGCGGGCAGGAGGCTGCTGCCTGCCATCATAAGGACAGTGGCGGCTCCCATGGAGAGACCGTGGATCAGGATCTGCACATCCTCTCCGTAGAGACCACGGAGCTTTTCGCACCAGGCGATGCCGTCACGATGTTCGTTGACGCCAAAGGTGATATATTTTCCGTCAGACATTTCATGGGCACGCTGTGAGATGATCAGGAAATCACAGCCGAAATGCCTGTACATGTTTACAAAGCGGGCCATATCATTGATCCCGCTGGCGTGGAAGCCATGGCAGCACAGGGCAACCTTGTCATTATTCTCCTTTACCTTATAAAGCCTCCCTCTCAGGCATATCCCGTCGTGGGAACGGATCTCAACGATCTGCATGGGTAGGGAATCCAGATCCGGCAGGGCAGCCCTTTTCTGGGCGTGATACCGGCGGTAATGGGCTGGCGTGGCCGGGCTTGTCTCCTCACCCGGGTCCGGATCTTTGCGCAGGAATGTCTCCTGGAAATATTTGTAGACCATACCTTCAAAAACACCTGCGCCTGCGATTCCGACGGCCAGCAGGTTTCTCATGAAATGATGTCTGCCTGAACTCATATCTGTCTCTCCTTCCCTATATGTAATCAGGTCTGTTCCAGTCTTCATTGATCCCGTCATGCTTCCAGCTGTTGGCATCCTCATCAACAGAGGTGACCAGCAGGTACTGGCTGGAACTGTATGTAAGCATGGCGTCATATACATACCGGAGCGGGATCCGCTGCCGGTTATGGGCGGGATTGCCCGAATCCGCGAGAAAAACAGTGTCATCCTCAGGATTATACAGCCAGATATTGACATAATGCCCGTCCACACCCTGCCAGTATGTGGCATCCGCAGCGCTCCCGATCAGCGCGATGGCCGTAACCGACCGCGACATGATCTCCTGGAAATCGGCGTAATCCGGATCCTTGAGCCGGAGCTCACTCTCGATCCCTGTAGCCGCGAGCGTCTGCTGCATATAGGGCCAGTCAATGGCTCCGACACCGTAGGTCGGCGCGTAGCCGGAGACCTCCTGCGCGAAATAATACATATCCAGCGGAGAACAGTTATAAGGGGTCAGCGTGCTGTAAATATTGGCCAGATCACACAAACCGCATCCAAAGACGCTGAAATACTGTCCCCACAGGATCTCATGGCACCAGGACCCGCCCCAGTCTGTTTTTGATTCCCAGGCCAACGGTCCCTGAGTAAAGGTGTAGATATCCGTTTCATTCAAGGCGGGAACCGTCCAGGAGGGCGCCTGTGTGCCGGCGCTTTCCCCGTCGTCCTCTCCGGTCTCTTTTTCCTTCGCCTCTTCCTCACCATCCGTGAAAGCCTGGTCCTCTGCTTCCTGTGTCTGCGCCGTATCCGTGCCGGTCATTTCCTCACGTTCCCGGACTACGGAGATCCCGGCCATGACCAGAAATACGGCCGCCAGC
>JAFWDX010000179.1 GCA_017515945.1 Blautia sp.
GAGAGTCAGGGGGACAGGAGCTTGACTCACACGCACGTGTGAGTCAAGGAACCTGTCCCCCTGACTCACCGTTCTCCCAGTCTCAGTCCCGGAACCGCATTCAGGTCCCATCCGTGCCGTGTTCCGGCCATATACTCATAATATGCAGCGACGCCGATCATAGCCGCGTTATCCGTGCAGAAGATGGGCGAAGGTCTGTAAAAGCTGTATTTTCTCCTGCGGCAGGCTTCCTCCATGGCTCCCCTCAGGGCGCTGTTCGAAGCGACACCGCCGGCGATGGCAATCCTGTTCATCCCGAGATTACGGGCAGCCAGCATGGTATGCTCCACGAGCACGTCCACCACTGACTTCTGGAAGGATGCGGCCACGTCCGCCTGACAGATCTCTTCTCCCTTCATGCGTGCTCCGTTGAGGTAATTCAGCACCGCGGATTTCACGCCGCTGAAGCTGAAGTCATAGGGATTGTCCTCCAATTTACCTTTCGGGAAAACAATGGCATCCGGGTTCCCCTCTTTGGACACGCGGTCAATTTTCGGGCCTCCCGGATAGCCCAGGCCGATCGCCCGGGCGACTTTGTCAAAGGCTTCACCAGCAGCGTCGTCTCTGGACCTTCCCAGAATCTCAAATTTCCCGTAATCCTGAACGACGACCAGATGGGTGTGACCGCCGGATACGATCAGGCACAGAAAAGGCGGTTCCAGATCCGGATGCTCGATATAATTTGCGCTGACGTGTCCTTCGATATGATGGACACCTACCAGGGGCAGGCCTTTGGCGTAGGCGATCGCTTTGGCCTCGGCGACGCCGACCAGCAGGGCGCCGACCAGGCCCGGGCCGTAGGTCACGCCGATCGCGGTCATATCGTCCAGCGTCATATCGGCTTCCTTAAGCGCCTGGGTGATCACCTGGTTGATCCGTTCGGTATGCTTTCGCGAAGCGATCTCCGGAACCACACCTCCGTATAATGTATGCAGATCGATCTGGGATGAGATTACGTTTGAAAGAACCGTGCGCCCGTTTTTCACCACGGATGCGGCGGTTTCATCGCAGGAGCTCTCAATCGCCAGTATCAGCACATCCTCTTGTTTCTGAGTTTCCTGCCCGTAAGCGGGCTTGCTGTTATCCAAAGTCAGTCCTCCTGTCGGATTTGCGGCCGGATCCAACCAGCCGGTCATGAGTGAGCTGTAAATATGCCAGATGGCCTTAATACGTGGAAGTGCGTCCAGTTATTCATCTTCAAACATAAGTTCCGTACTTTTCCCATCTTTACCGGCCCAGGTGTTCGGGAAGATCTTGCGCACCTTCCCCAGATAATCCTCCGGATGGACCAGAGATGGACTGTAATGTGTCAGCCACATCTCCGCCGGCTGCGCCTCACGGGCAATCCGCCCGGCTTCCAGAAAGGTCATATGTTTATACCCTTTCGCCTTTTCCACCTTGTCCTCTTCCCCGTACATGCCCTCGCAGATCAGCAGATCCGAGCCGGCCGCATGGGCCGTGATCGACGGGGTCGGCCGGGTGTCCGTCGTGTAGGTCACCTTGATCCCTTTTCGCGCAGGCCCAAGCACCATGTCCGGCGTATAGATCCTGCCGTCCGCCTCGATGGTCTGCCCCTTCTGCAGGGGATTCCAGTACTTGAGCGGGATATCCAGCGCCTTTGCATTCTCCGCTGAGAAACGTCCCTGGCGAAGGATCTCCAGCGTATAACCATAGCAGGTCACATTGTGATTCACTTTAAACGCGGTTATCCGGTACCCGTTCAGTTCAAAGGTTTCCTCCGGCCCGGTGATCTCTTTGTATTCGATCGGAAAAGGCAGCTCGGGCGCAATGACCCGCAAGGCGCCAACCACACGCTCCAGCCCTTTCGGGCCTACCAGCGTGAGCGGCTCAGTCCGGTCCGCATTTCCCATAGTCAGCAGCAGACCCGGAAGGCCGCCGATATGATCCCCGTGATAATGTGTAAAGCAGATCACATCGATCGGCTTAAAGCTCCAGCCTTTTTCCTTGATGGCGATCTGCGTCCCTTCGCCGCAGTCGATCAGCAGACTGCTGCCGTTATACCTTGTCATCAATGCCGTCAGCCATCGCCCCGGCAGCGGCATCATACCGCCGGTGCCTACCAGACATACATCCAGCATACTGTTTTTACCCTTAGTAACTATTCAGCCGCAAGCTCCTTCTCCGTTACGAGGCCACACCGAAGGCGTCCCTTGGGAGGCGCAGGCTCCTTTCGTCGCAATGAAAGTGCACCTGGCCTTGGCTGTTCGACTTTTATCCCAAACACTTCGCAGTAAATGCGATGTGCTGACTGAGCAGTTACAACCCTTTCAATTGTTCTTCTCGTATTCAGCCGATATCCGAGCGGCTCATCAGCAGCGCATCCTCATCCGGATCCGTATAATACCCCTTGCGGATTCCGTCCCGTCCGAAGCCGCAGCGTTCATACAGGCGGATCGCCTCTTCATTGCTGGCACGAACTTCCAGATAAAACACACAAATCCCCAGCTCCTGGGCCAGGCGGATCACGCCCTCGAGCATAAACTGCCCGATCCCCTCATGCTGGCGGGTCCTTTTCACCGCAATCGTCGCGATGTCTGCCTGATCCATAGCCAGCAAAAGCCCGGCAAATCCAAGGATTTCGCCCTTTTCTTCCACAACAACGAACAGATTCTGATCCTTTATGATATATGTAAAAAATCCTTCACGCGACCATGGAGGTGAAATCAGATCATTTTCGATCTCCATCACCTGATCCAGGTCCTCTATTTTCATCTCACGTAATGTCATCACTCTGCCTCCGTATCAGACATACCGTGTTATACGCGGTCTTTTATTGTGCACGCTCCCGGGTCTTGAGTTCTCTCTGAGAATCCGGACCGGACATACCGTAGATACCTGTGGTTTTTACTCCGCACTCTCCCGGGCCTTGCGTTCTCTCTGATAATACGGACCGGACATACCGTATGTACCTGTGGTCTTCACTCCGCACTCTACCGGGCCTTGCGTTCTCTCTCAGAATTCGGACCGGATATACCGTATGTACCTGTGGTCTTCACTCCGCACTCTCCCGGGCCTTGCGTTCTCTCTCGGCCTGCGAGACTCTCAGATAATCCGGAGCGAACTCCGCAGCCGTTTTCGTGCATCCCTTCCTGTACAGCTCCATTCCCAGTGCGGCCACGGCACCGGCTCTCTGCCTGGACAGATGTCCCGGCGCATACACGTGCGGCACACGCAGCAGCCCGTCCAGCATTTCCCGGTAAACCGGCACGCCATCCCCCAGGAATGTGATCTGTTCGTCATATGCATTGCATTTCACGGCCAGTTCCTCCACCGCGATGGCCATCTGCGGCTCCAGCACCTCGAGCTGCCCGTTCTGCGTCCGGTACAGGCCGGTGTATACCTGCTGCCGGCGCGCGTCCATGATCGGGCAGACCACGCCTGCACAGCCCGCCAGGTTCCACGCCAGGGCATCCACCGTGGGAACCGGGATCAGCGGGATGTCCAGCGCCAGTCCGAGTCCCTTCGCCGTTGACGCGCCAATCCGCAGGCCTGTAAAGGAACCAGGGCCTGCCGCGATGGCGATCGCATCCACCTGGTCCAGCTTTGTCTGTGTCATCCGCACCACCTCGTCCAGCATCGGGAGCAGGGTCTGCGAATGTGTTTTCTTATGGTTCACCGTATATTCGGCGATCATCGTATCATCTTCAAAGACAGCCACCGAGGCTACCATGCCTGAGCTGTCGAGTGCCAATATTTTCATTTGGGTCCCTTTCAAATACCGTAACTGTTCAGCCACAAGCTCCTTCGCAGTTACGAAGCCAGGCGCAGGCTCCTTTCGTCGCATTGAAAGTGCGCCTGGCCTTGGCTGTTGAGTTTTTGTTCCACGCACCTCGCAGTAAATGCGAGGCGCTGACCGAACAGTTACCGAATACCTTCTATTTCAATTCTGCGGTAGTCAAATCCCCGGGCGGGATCTTTTTCGATCCGGATCCGTATGCTGTCGGCGGGCAGGAGTTCCTCGATGCGGCTTGCCCATTCGATCAGGCATACGCCGTCGCCGAAGAAGTAATCCTCATATCCGATTTCCTCCATCTCCTCCGGTTCTTCGATCCGGTACACGTCGAAATGATAAAGCGGCAGCCGCCCTTCCTCATAGATCTGGAGAATGGTAAACGTGGGGCTGTTTACCGCCTCCCGGATCCCCAGCCCGTCCGCAAAACCCTGGGTAAAAACTGTTTTGCCGGTCCCCAGATCTCCCTCCAGGAGGTACACTCCGCCCGGAGCAGCCTTGCCGCCCATCTCCCGGCCGAGCTCCCATGTCTCGCGAGGACTGTTTGTCTCGATCACCTTTACTTCCAAATTTATCCCTCCTGCCACATCTCGCGCGGATCGTTTATCTCGATCTCATTTACTATCAGATTTATCTCTTTTGACATGTCTCACACGAACCGTTTATCTCGATCGCCTTTACTTCCAGATTTATCCCTTTTAAAAGACAGTCAAGCCCGTATAGAATTCATTCTCAGCCTTTTTTGGAGCTTACATATATACTCGTTCGCAGCTGTTTACTGTTCACGGCCTGATTGAAAATGAGTCAAGGAACCTGTCCCTGTGACTCATCCCGTTCACGGCAGGCAGAGCCGATCCCCGGTGTGACAATCGACAGAAAAATGCACGAGACCAGGACGCATGGCTCTCTTGGAACGCGGGCTAAGAGACTGTCGTCTATGGCCGAATAGCCCGCGTTCTTATACTAGAGGGTCTTAATA
>JAFWDX010000180.1 GCA_017515945.1 Blautia sp.
CGGGTAATGGCATGCATGAGTCAGGGGGACAGGTTCCTTGACTCATGCATATGCATGAGTCAAGGAACCTGTCCCCCTGACTCATGCATGCCATTACCCGGATCTGAAAGGATATGGGCCGGGTCGGCCTCGTAAAGGAGGTCTTTGCCGCGGCGGCTGTAGCCAATCCGGATGCGCTCCTTCTGATCAATGACTTTGACCTTTCTGTGGATTATCAGCATCTGATTGATGACTGCCTGAATGCAGGGGTTCCCATCGGCGCGATCGGTCTGCAGACGCACCAGCATCAGGGCTATAAAGGTGCGGACTGGCTGGAAACGATCCTGGAACGCTTTTCCGTGTTCGGTAAGCCGCTGCATTTTACGGAGAATACACTGGTCTCCGGTCATCTGATGCCTCCTGAGATCGTGGACCTGAATGACTATCAGGTGGATGAATGGCCGACCACGCCGGAAGGCGAGGAGCGCCAGGCGAAAGAATGGGAGGAGATGATGCGCATTCTCTTTGCCCATCCGCTGGTGGAAGCCGTCACCGGCTGGGATTTTGCAGATGGCGCCTGGCTCGGCGCACCGAGCGGACTGATCCGTCGGGATAATACCGTCAAGCCTGCGTATAAAGCCCTGGATCGCCTGATCCATGAGGAGTGGGAGACCAACGTAAGCGCGACGACAGATACCCAGGGTCATCTGGAGTTCGAAGGCTACAGAGGAGTGTACGAAGCGGAATATGAGGGAAGAACAGCGGAGTTTGAGGTGAGGAAAGGTATGGAGCCGGTTACGGTTTCGTTTTGAGCCAGTGGCACGTCAGGGGGACAGGCTCCTTGACTCATCTGCCAGATGAGTCAGGGAACCTGTCCCCCTGACTCACCAGACCCCATTTAATTTGATTGAAGCCGGATTAAAAAAATGTTATAATCATAGATTAGATTTACACTTAATGACGGCCGCAGACAGGAATTTAGTGTACCTGCATCTAACGTGGCTGATAACTAAAATCGGCAGTCAATTTTGTTCGCGAGTATAACAGTGCAGATGCCAGGGAGGACAGGCATTATGAAAAGAATCAGAAACTGGGTATTGGGGGGGATCCAGCAAAAGGTTTTCAACCTGATGCTGTTTACTCTTATCTTTGTGATCGCGGCGTATACGATCATTATCCTTCAGCAGTCTGCCACGCTAACGAGGCTCTCCGTGGAAAATAACGAGCGGCAGCAGGCTGCTATTTCAGAGATCACCTCAGATACGATGCACAGTGTCGTCACCGGGACGCTGGGGAGGGTCACCGGGCTGGAGAGCACGATCGCGGATAATCTGTTCGCCGACCTGCGGATGGATGTGGAGCTGATGGAGCAGTTTGCCCGGGAACTCTATGAACATCCGCATAATTATGCGGCAATGACGGTGTCGCCTCCGGATCCGGAAAAGGCCGGGATCGTGTCGTCACAGTACCTTGGCGAGGAGGGCGTTGATCTGGGAGATCCGGAGCATCTGAGAGAGCTGGGCCGCCTGGGCAATATGACCTCGCTGATGGAGGCCCTGCTCGCAAATGAGGATTATCTGGGGGCCTGTTATATCGGCACGGAGAACGGGACGCTGGTCATAGCGGATGAGCGGCCCGAGACCAAGATCGATGAGAACGGGAAGCCGATCCGGATCGATGTGCGCAACCGGTACTGGTACAGGACGGCCGTGGAGGCCGGGGAGCTGACCTTTACAAAGGTGGAGACGGATATTTTTACCGGCAAGGTCAACATCACCTGCGCCTGTCCCATATACCTGAATGGAAAGCTGAAAGCAGTGGTCGGCGCCGATCTGTTTCTGGATGAGCTGAAGGCCGCCATTGAGGCGTCCATGTCGGAAAACGGGTTTGAAGTGATCCTGAATGAAGAGGGGAAGGTGATTTTTTCGCCTCAGACAGTGGGGCTGTTTCAGGTATTTCCGACGGACGAGGCACCTGATCT
This sequence comes from Blautia sp., assembly GCA_017515945.1. Taxonomy (GTDB): domain Bacteria; phylum Bacillota; class Clostridia; order Lachnospirales; family Lachnospiraceae; genus Blautia_A. The sequence goes on from JAFWDX010000180.1 coordinate 1,961, forward strand.
GAGACAGGCTGTCGATCAGGATCTGGGGAGATTTATCCGTCAGGTGATGGACGGCGAAACGGATATTCTTGAGTTTCGCACGAACGGCAAGGAATACTATGCGACCGGCTCGCCGATCGGCACACTGGGGTGGACGCTGATATCCCTTGTGGACAAAGAGGCGACGGACAAGCCTGGACAGATGATCCTGGGCAGCTATGATCAGATCTCACAGGATACGGTCACCAGTTATAATCATAACCTGAATGACGCAAAACGGCGGATCCTCATTCTCATTCTGATCGTTTTCATACTTGCAGCCACTTCGGCGAACATTCTCGGGAAAAGGATCGTCAAACCGCTGAATCATATGACGCACAGGATCCGGACGCTCACGGGCAAGCATGTGCTTTTCGAGATGGAGGATGAATATAAAACCGGCGACGAGATCGAGGAGCTGGCGGAATCCTTTGCGAAGCTGTCCTAAAAGACAGTGAACTATGTGCAGAAGGTCAAGGAGGTCACGGCAGAGAAGGAACGCATCA
>JAFWDX010000181.1 GCA_017515945.1 Blautia sp.
TACCTGCCCAGCAACTCAGGCGTTCCAGGGAAGTGCACCAGCAGATTGTACTGCGTACGGCCGGTAAAGATCCCTTTTTCCTTGCTTTCCGTCTCCACCAGTACCTCCTGGACCGTTCCTTCAAAACGGGAGGAGGCGATCCGTCCCTTTTCCTGTACGAGGGCGAGGAGGCGATCGAAACGATCTTTGACAACCTCGGGCGGAACCTGGTCGTCTCTTTTGGCTGCGGGGGTGCCGCTTCTTTTTGAATATATAAAAGTAAAGGCTGTGTCAAATTCCGCTTTTTCCACGACATCCAGCGTCTCGAGGAAATCCTCCTCCGTTTCACCCGGATAACCGACGATAATGTCCGTCGTCAGGGATATGTCGGGAACAGCGTCGCGGATCTTTTTCACCAGAGCCAGATAGTGTTCCTTGTCATAATGCCGGTTCATATCCTTCAGGATCCTGGAGCTGCCGGACTGCATGGGCAGATGGAGGTGATGGCAGACCTTGCGGCTTTTTGCCATCACTTCTATGAGCTCATCGGAGAGATCCTTCGGATGGGAAGTCATGAAACGGATGCGCTTCAGGCCTTCGATCTCCTCCACCATCTCCAGAAGCCGGGCAAAGGTGACAGGCTCAGGGAGGTTTTTGCCATAGGAGTTGACATTCTGCCCCAGGAGCATGACCTCTGTGACACCCTCCGAAACCAGGCGTCGGATCTCCGTCAGGATGGCTTCAGGCGTCCGGCTTCTCTCCCGCCCTCTGACATAAGGCACGATACAATAGGCGCAGAAATTGTTACAGCCGTACATGATATTGACACCTGATTTAAAGGAATAATTCCGCTCAGTCGGCAATTCCTCCACGATGGGACCCGGTTCCTGCCAGATCTCGATTTGACGCTCCTGTCCGGTCAGGACGGACCAGAGGAGCTCGGCGAAGCGGTAATTGTTGTGGGTGCCGAAGACGAGATCCACGAAGGGGAAGTCGGTGTGGATTTTTTCGACGACCTGGGGTTCCTGCATCATGCAGCCGAAGAGGCCGATGCGCAGACCTGGGCGGCTGTCCTTTATATGGTGGAGTTTGCCGAGGCGGCCGTATACCTTGAGATTGGCGTTTTCCCGGACGGTGCAGGTATTGTAGAGAACCAGGTCAGCCTGCTCTTCGGAGTCGGTCCGTTCAAAGCCGATCTCCTCCAGGATACCGGCAACGACCTCGGACTGCTTTTCATTCATCTGACAGCCGAAAGTCTCCAGACAGGCCAGAGGGGCCCGGCCCTCGCGGCTTGTGAAATCGGCGATCAGGGATTTACACAGATCGATAAAGTAATACTGACGCTCTGGCTCCCTGATGGGGGGCTCCATGTTGAGTAAATCTTGCATGAGGGTCTCCTCTATAACTTAAAAAGTTGTTTCTGGTTTGGGTTTACGTCTTATGGGGCCGGTGCCGTGAGGGTTTTCTCTTAGGGGGCCGGTGCCGTGAGGGTTTTCTCTTAGGAGGCCGGTGCCGTGAGGGTTTTCTCTTAGGGGCCGGTGCCGTGAGGGTTCTCTCCCGCAGAGACGCTACGGGAATCAAGAGGCTCCAGGCGCCTTTCTGCTACGGGCCTATTTTCTCTCCGGACGGGCTCCTGCGAAATCCTGATGTGTTTCCTGCGTGAATATATCGCGTTCGCAGGAGCCCTGATTTGCCCTCGCAGAAATTCGCTAGGAGCCTCTAGATTCCCTCCGAACGCCTCTGCGGGAGAGAACCCTCACGGCACCTGTTTTATCGAAGCCGGAAGGATAGCTGCCGTATAGTTTTTCCATTGACAGAGATTAATATTCAGGGAATAAAGTACCGTCCCCGAAGGGGTCAGAACCCATTGAGAAGTTTTAATATTGGTAGAGTGTTCAAAATGGGGTCTGACCCCACCCAACTTTCCGTGAATCAAGCAAGGATCCGTCCCCCCTCTGCCTTCCCAAATGAATCCGTTTCCTCCCCCATATCACAGCAAAACTCCATGGAATCCCACCTGTCGGCGGATTCCATGGAGTTTATATCAGAAGTCCTGATTACATCCGGAATTTTCTGTCTCAGATATTCCTGTGATCCAAATTCTGAACTTCTGCGTATACTGCGGAAATAAAGCTATGTTTCATATCATTATCCCACAGGTGTATCACTTGCCTGGATCAGTTCGCACCAGAGTTTTTCCGTCTGCGGATGATCACGAAACCTCCGATGAGAGCAGACAGAGCTGCGAGCATCATCATCGTGCCAACGGGTGTTTCATCAGCCGTTCTGGCACCGCCGGAGGCAACGCCTGCAGTACCAGGTGCAGCGCCGGGAGTACCGGTCGTAGCCGCACGGGTAAGAGCAGCTGCGCTGGTCAGATAGTTGTAACCGTCGTCATCGCTGCTGGAGCTGCTACTGCTGCTGGAGGTTCCGTATGTGCCGTAGGAGCTTGATCCGGAACCTGAATTGGAAGCAGCCTTAGTGGTGCTGCCGGTAATGGAAGTACGTGCAGAAGGAGTAGGTGTAATGGCAATAGAGCTGAATGTCGTTGAAAAATGCTCTACTGTGTTTGTCTCTGCCCAATTTGCTCCATCCCATGTATACAGACGCATAAAGATATACATGGTATAAGTATCTGCTTTATAGATACCACCCTTGCTGCCGATCTTCCAGCTGGTTTCCTGCGTACCGCCGTTCTCGGACATGGACCAGTAAATCGGAACCCAACGTCCGTCGCCGACTACAGGTTCAGTATAGGTATCTGAAGCACTGGCACCGGTTACTGTGAACTCATAGAAGACATTAGCCGGGAATTCTTTAGCGGTCTCAAGGCCGGTTACCGTACTGTTGGTTACAGGAGGTATATACGGAGCCCTTGTAGAAGGAGTCGGTGTAGGTGTATCAGTCGGGGTTGGTGTCGGTGTAGGTGTATCGGTCGGGGTCGGAGTCGGTGTTGCTGTATGGAATGGATTGGTCGTCGGAGTCGGGGAAGGTGTATTGGTCGGAGTAGGCGTATTTGTCGGAGTCCATTCAGCGGATTCAAAAGTCGAGCCTACAACTTCACGAACCTTCTGCTCTGTACCATCTGGCAATTTTTCGGAAACATCTACCCATTCTTTCTTGTCGTCATCCCACTGCTGTTTCTGGAAATACAGATACAGATGATGCTCCTTGGCTGTTTTTATACCATTTTTACTGGAAATGTAATAAATCTTTCCATTCTCGATCACAGTATAATTTGCCGGGTCAGTACCCATAACTGCCCCCGTCTTTGAGGTCGCCCAACCACAGGGATTCCAGCGTACATCATCTTTCAACGGGTTTTTATTTTCCATACCGGCGCCGGTAACATGGAAAGGATATGTCTTTCCGGGGCTGAATACCAGAGGCTTTTCAAGTCCTGTCACACTGAAACCTGTACCATCTGCAGCCAGGTCCTTGGCAGCAACTCGTTTTGCAGTATAGGAAACAGTCAGCGGATCGAGTACAGCATTTTCTTCGGATACCCAGACTTCGTTTTCGGCATCATAGGTTTCTTTCAGGAAGTAAACAGTTACGGTATGTGTACCTTCATCAACAGTCGGCGACTGGAGGATAATGCCCTTTGCTTCTTTTACAGACTGATCTTTACGGATTTTATAATTCAGGTCAAGAATTTCCGTTCCGTCATCTTTCGTCCAGTGTTCCGGATACCAACGGATATCACCATTTGCCGGTGTTCTGTTTTCCATACCGGCACCATAAGCCTCAAATACAATGGAACTGCCCTGAGAAACTTCAATTTCCTCTCCGAGGCCCGTGATAGTGCTGTCAGCGAACACTGTATTCTGGAAATCTTTATCGGTAGGAGTCGGTGTAGGCTCCTCTTCCTCTTCGGCAGGAGTCGGAGTCGGTGTTTCACCTACTTCTTCAAACTCATCATCTTCAGATTCAGAGCCTTCGCCTTCAGAGCCTTCATTCGATGTATTGTCTTCAGTGGCGGTGCCTTCTTCCTGACCAACCGCAACACCATCCTGATTGATTGAAACACCATCAGAGTCAGCCGTGATCTGGCTGACAGCCGTCTCCAGGATCGATCCATCAGGATCCTCACCTACAGGAGCGACTACCTGACTGCCGACACTCTCCTCGTCCAGAGAAAGGTGAATGTCAGATTCTGTCAGATAACCATATACGTTAACGGAAGGCGCAGCATCGGAAAAGACAATGTTGGCGTCTTCTTCGCCTTCTTTATTGTTGCTGATGACGATCGTGCTGCTCTCTCCGGGGTAGCCGAGAATAAGAGACTCAAAGCCTTCCTGTACATAGATGGCACCGCCATTGGGATCGGAAGTGACATTGCCTGTGATCTTACCGCCGGTAAGCACCACCTTGGAAGCCCAGGAGCTGATCTGGATGGCACTGCCCTTTGCGGAGGTGTGGTTGTTGACCAGTTCAATGCCCTGCTGGATGCCCAGCTCGCCATAATCCTCAACCTTGATCAGAGTACCGGTCACACCCAAAGCATTCTTATTACCGTCGATCACAAGTTTGTTCACCGCATAGCCGGACGAAGTCACACCGGAGCTCAGCTGCAGGCGGCCCTGTACATCAAAGATATCGCCCGTGTATCCCTCGGAACGCAGGATCGTGATTTCCGGAGCGTTCGCGCCGATGATCACACTGACACCGGTCGGGATCTTAACCACTGCATCTATATACTGATTGGCTGTGAGGAGGATCTGAATGCTCTCGGATGAGCCGAACTGCTCTGCAGCGGCGGCGGTCTCACCCTGAATCGCTTCATTCAGCGTCCTGTATGTACGTACAACAGATGAACCGCCCTGTGCGCCGGTACCGATGATCTGAACCGGCAGGCTCAGGTCCACAGTCTCCTCAGGCTCAGGTGTAGCGGTAGGAGCCTCTGTAACGGGTACGGCAGGAGCTTCGGTCACTGCCTCCGTGGCAGGCTCGACAGCCTCTGTAGGAGCCACTGTCACCGGCTCCACATACGGAGCCTCAGTCACCTGTGCCATAGTCTCCTCATAGACGGGCTCCTCTACGATCGGCTCCACGTCGATCGGTTCCTCATAAACCGGTTCCTCCTGGATCGGCTCCTCCTGAATCGGCTCTTCATAAACCGGTTCCTCATAAGCCGGCTCCACAGCCTCTCCTCCATCATCACTGCCAAAATCGCTCTCTCCGACTGCCTCTGTATCAATACTGTCCTCTGCAAAGAGAACACTCGGCGCGGCAGTCATGACAAGTGCTCCTGCCATGATGAAGGCCAGAATCTTTTTTTTCATCTTTGTCTCCTCCTTCAAGCGCAATGCTTAAGTACTAAACATTCCGCTTTACTATAACACACTCATGGGAAAAAATCAAAAAAATCACAGAAATTTTAATTTTTTTTTACGACCACAGACTGCCGATCTTATTCCCGGATCACCCTGGCTTCCGTGACAATGCCCTGCGGACAGATATCCGTCGGCTCCCACGGCAGCTCCTCAAAAATCTGGAACTCAAAACCCACCGCCAACGTTCTTACTCGCGGATACTTTTCCAGATACCGGTCATAATACCCTCCGCCATATCCGATCCGGTGTTTCATCCCATCAAAAGCTACCCCAGGCATGATCATAAGGCTTTCTTCGCCTTTATTATCCGGCACGATCTCCCGGGTACACTCCGGCCCGGGCTCCAATATTCCGAAAGGTCCAGACACCAGCCCCGAAAAGTCCCGGATCGGATAAAACCGCATCTCCTTCCCCTCACAACGGGGAACCGCCACGATCTTACCCTCACGCCAGGCTGCACGGATCAAAGCCCCGGTCTCCACCTCAGCTCCGAAGGACATATAAATAAGAATCCGCTGTGCGGCCTTCCACTCGTCCAGCTCCATCACCCTCGCAGAAACCAGTCCGCTCAGCTCCGATACCCGCTCAGGACTCAAACCTTTCCGCCGTTCTGCAACCTGCTTACGGATATTCCGCTTGGAAACCTGCAGCTTATTCACCGGATATCCGTCTGCCTCAGTGCTTCGTCTTATCTCCATACTTATCTCCGAGATTCGTAATACTCCCGTCCGGCTCCTTTATATCTATGCTGTCCAGCTGAGCCCGCAGATTCATCCGGATGGTGGCGATATACTCTCTGCGCAGCTGCGCCTGCTCCTCTTTCTCCTCCGGGGTCAGACCTACACTCTTTGCCTTGTGAGCCAGGGTGTTGATCCGGTCGATCATAATATTATCCATACTGTATAATTACTCCTTAAAAATCTCATAACATTCCACTTTGAATATACCAGAGCATCATAATAAATGAGTAACTGTTCAGTCACAAGCTCCTTCACAGTTACAAGGCCAGGCGCAGGCTCCTTTCGTCGTATTGGAAGTGCGCCTCCCAAGGGACGACTTCGGTGTGGCCTTGGCTGTTGATCTTTTGTTCCACGCACCCCGCAGTAAATGCGAGGTGCTGACTGAACAGTTACATAAATGATACATTACTCATCAATAAACAATATATTTTGACGTTTATGACTGTTGCACCGGGGAGTCTGCAAGTCAAATGGGCCAGCCAGAAGGTATAACCGAAAGTGCTATTGCATAACCGGACGGTCTGCAGGCACTGCCCCACATTTCGTTGCATGAGTGAAGAGGAATCTCTCCCCGTTATTCACACAAATGGGCCGTCCCCTTGTGCTCACATATAATAATACAAAAAGACCGTCCCCCTGTGTTCAGCAAGGCTTCTATTCCCTTCACGACGGGCTGCGCCGGATGTATCCCCCGGCGTGACCATCGGCAAAAAAATGCACGAGACCAGGACGCGTGGCTCCCTTGGACGCTGGTGATGAGTCAAGGGACCTGTCCCCCTGACTCACACAAAAGGACCGTCCCCTTGTGTTCTGTGTAAAATCCGTATATTATAGAAAGAGAAGAAAAATCGGGAAGGATGAGCAGGCATGGGCATGATATTGTCATTTTATACCACCAGGCATTATAAAGAATATATACTCCCGCTGATCAACAATACCGATCATACCCTGTATATTCAAGGCCATATACTCGGTCTGCGCAATGACCTCCAGGTGTTCCTGGAGGTCGTGGATCAGGTGTGGAGGCTGCGCCGGAGCCGCTCGTACATCACTTTTTCCGGCTCGGAGGCTGTGCCGGATCAGTATCCACTGTTTGACGGGGAGAGCCTGCAGATGGTGACGGCAGACAGGCAGCAGATCTTTATCCTTGTCCAGGAGAGGCCGGAGCTTTTTTTTCCTTATGAGAAATACAGTCTGCAGGGTCATGACAGGCTGACCATAGGCCGGCGTGAGGGAAATGACATTCTGTACAGCCGCCGGGCGGCCGCGACGGGCGGTCATCTGGTCTCCTCTCACCATGCGGTGCTGGAGCGGGTGAACGACAGCTGGCAGGTCGTGAACCAGGGGGTGAACGGCTTATATGTCAACGGCAGCTTTGTGAAGGAAAGAAGGGATCTGCATTTCGGGGATTATATCAATATCGTCGGTCTGCACATGGTTTTTCTCGGTGAAGTGCTGGCTGTAGATCTGGAAACCGAGGATGCGTTCCTGATGAAACAGGATCTGGAGATGTGGCATCAGACAGCAGTTGATGAGCATGACTGCGCGGAGGCAGAGAGGATCCGTCAGGCGGATGCGGACGGGCAGGAACCGGATCTGGATCGGTCCATGAAAGAGATCGTCAATGCCTATTTCAGGGAGATGGCGGAAAGGGAGGATGAAGGCGGTCTGAGGATCGTGCACCGTTCTCCAAGGGTCATGGAAAGGATCGTGCTGCCGGTGATCGATCTGCAGGAGCTCTCAGGGGAAAACGCAGAAGGACGGAAGGAGAGCGGTTTCGGCAACAGAAGACCGGAGGAAGACCGGGGAGGGAAATACAGCGGCATATCCGGGGAAAGCCTGGACAAAGTACAATGCAGACTGGACCTGACAAGAGACAGTATGATCAGAATGTATCCGGATGCGGCCGAATGCGCCGGCTATGAAGCGGCTGCACCTGCGCTTTGGAGCAGGAACGCACGCCATCCTGATTTCCTGAGCTTTCGTCTGGGCTTCGGGGAGATGAGTGTTCCGATTCGCGGACAGCTCCCGGATCCCGAGGAATCGGATATAAGCCGCCGGGTCCGGGAAATGGCGATACTGAAAAACGTGCCGATCCTGGTGGATCTGCTGAAATATCCGCTGATCGGCGTCGTAGGCGATGCCGGCCGGAGCATGGAAGTGATCCGCAGCCTGGTGATACAGCTGGCAGCCCATGTGTCTTACACGGACGTCAAGCTCGTACTGATCTGTGACGAGCAGGACTGTATGGAACCGAATCCATGGAACTTTGTGCGCTGGCTTCCGCATACATGGTCAGAGGATCGGAAACGCCGTTACATCGCCCAGACAAAGGAGGAAGCAGAGGATCTGTTTTTTGAACTGTCCCGCATTTTCAGACGCAGGGAAGAAAATGCGCAGAATGATGAGAGACAGGCGGACATGCCGCTGCCCAGACCTTATTATGTAGTACTGGCATCCAGGACTTCGCTGCTCAGATCGGAGCTGATCGAGAAGTATATCTTCCGCAACAGACCCTGCTATGGGCTGACGACGCTGATCATTGAAAACCATCTGGACGACCTGCCGAACACCTGTGATTACATCATTGAGAACAGTATACACAGTCAGCAGCTATACAGCCTGGCTGACGCCAGGGAAAAGCGCCGGCTGGTCTTTGACTATGTTTCCGAAGAAGCTGCAGAGCGGTTTTGCAGAAGGCTTTCGGCATATCGTGTGACTGAAACCGAGACAGGGTCAGAACTGCCGGCAGGTCTGTCCCTGTTTGACATGCTGGGGATCGCCGTGCCTGAGGACAGCAACATACTCGAACGATGGCTGAAGAACAGGACCTATGAGCATATCCGGGGACTGCTTGGAGAGACGGCAGGCGGGATCCTGTGTGAACTGGATGTACACGAAAAATATCATGGGCCCCATGGGCTGATCGCCGGCACGACCGGATCCGGAAAGAGCGAGCTGCTGCTGACCTGGCTGCTGACGCTGGCGATGAACTACAGCCCGGAGGATTTGAATTTCTTTATCATTGATTTCAAGGGAGGGGATCTGGCAAAAAGACTGGAAGGCCTGCCGCATCTGATCGGCTCTCTTTCCAACCTTTCCGGGAGCCGGATCCATCGGGCGCTGGTCTCGGTCAAAAGCGAGAACCGACGCCGGCAAAGGCTGCTGGCCCGGACCGGGACGAGCCATATCGATGCGTATACCCGCCTGTACAAACAGGGCAGGATCTCCACAGGCCTGCCGCATCTGCTGGTGGTGGTGGATGAATTCGCTGAGCTTAAGCGTGAACAGCCTGATTTTATGCAGGAGCTGATCAGCGTGTCACAGGTCGGGAGAAGCCTGGGGATCCACCTGATCCTTTCCACACAAAAGCCGGCAGGGGTAGTCGATGACAATATCCGAAGCAATTCCCGGTTCAGGATATGCATGCGCGTACAGGACCGCCGGGACAGCCAGGACCTGATCGGAAAGCCGGATGCGGCTTTTATCCTGGAACCGGGACGCGGATATCTCCAGGCGGGAAATGATGAAGTCTTTGAATGTGTGCAGGCAGCTTTCAGCTCCGCACCATTTCAGGAGCGCGCTGCGCTCTCCCATAAGGAGAACATTTCGGTCCGGCTGATCCGGACCGACGGCAGCCGGATCCTTCCGCAAAGGATGGACGAAGAGAAAACTGACAGCGAACCGGATACGACACAGCTGGAGGCGATGAAGCAATATCTGCGCAGATGCTGTGACGAAGTTTATCCGGATGGGCTCCGGTACCGCAGCCTGTGGCTTCCTCCGCTTCCGGAAAGGCTTTATCTGGATGAAACAGATCAGTCGGATGAGACACAGGGGGAGACTGCTCCCGACCTGGTGCTGCTGAAGACAGCGCCCGGGCTCGTCGACGACCCGGCTGAACAGAAGCAGTTCGCCATGGAGCTGCAATGGCCGGCTGCAGGAAATGTCATGATCGCCGGCAGCGGGCGAAGCGGAAAAAGCACATTCCTGCAGACGCTCCTGTACAGCTTTATAACGAAAGAATCCCCTTCCCGGATCTGGATCTATGGCCTGGATTATGGAGGCGGTGCCTTAAACGCGTTTGAAGATGCTCCGCATGTCGGAGGGATGATCGTAAAAGGACAGGAAGAAAAGATCGGCTATCTGGTCAGGATGCTGGACGGAATGCTTTCTGAAAGAAGAAAACTCCTGAGAGGCGGGGATTTCAGTTATTATATTCGCAGCCACGGCTGGGTCATTCCGGCTGTGTTCCTGATCGTTGACAACTATGCAGGGCTGCGTGAAAGCACTGCTGGAGAATATGATGATGCCCTGCTGACCCTGGCCGGAGAAGGACCGGCATACGGGATCTGGATGATCATAACGGGGAACGGGGTGGGATGGAACCATATCCCGCAGCTGATGGCAGAGAACTTCCGTACGGTGCTGTGCCTGGAGCTGAAGGACAGATATGCATATGAAGAGATCCTGCGGGTTCCGCTGACGGGTATTCTGCCGGAGAAAAATATCCATGGCCGGGGCATTGCCGTGTGGGAAAACCGGACACTGGAATTTCAGACGGCGTTGTGCGCACGGGCAGACGACGACTATATGAGGACAGAGCTGGTGCGTCAGCGGTGTTTGGAGAGAAAGGCGCAGTGCGGCGGGATCCGTGCGAAACGTGTGCCTGAGATCCCGGAGCATCCGGCCTGGGCGGATCTGATCCGCGGGGACGAGGCCGCAGCTGCGCCGGATAAAAAGGCCGTACTGCCTGTCGGTTATGACCTGTCGGATGCGCATGTTTACGGACTTGACCTGGAACAGTGTACCCCGATCCTGCTGACCGGGGCTGCCGGCTCAGGCAGGGAGAACGGACTGAATGTCCTGCTGGCATCTGCCTGTGCCAGGCAATATGAGATATACTGGCTCGAGGGGGAGCCTTCGGAGGAAATCCCGGCTGCAGTGAAAGCGGGAAAAGAGCTTGCGGCCGGATATACGGAGAAGGACGGATCCTCTCACAGGATCGCGGACGCCGCAAAAGCGGCTGAAGAGCATGCAGACGGGGATGCGGAGGAAACCGGGCGCTTCCACAGAATTCCGGAAACACACTGGCGCAGCTTTTTTGAAGAAACGCTGCGGGCGATGGCTGCAGAACGGAAGAAGGCAGAGACGGGACCGGCAGAACCCATTGTCATTTTTATACCCGATCTGGCGTGGCTCCTGGATTCTCTCTGCTATGAAGAAAAAAGGCTGGGAAGTCTGCTGGAATCTTTTTTTGCTGAAGGGAAAAGACTGCGTATTTACTTTATCGCCGCCATGGATCCGGATGCAAAGGGGATGGTGAACGGTTTTTCCGCCTATCAGGCATTCGTACATGGGCAGGAGGGACTTCACTTCGGCGGGAATGTCCTGAGAAATCCCATATTTGATTTCAGCGGAATGTCCTATGAGGAAAAAAGGGAAAGCCTGCCTGCGGATCAGTGTATCCGGGTATCTGCCGGAAGGGCGGTCTGCAGGATCAGGGTGCCTAGAATGGGAAAGAGTTGGTAAAAGCTTCATGATCAACATGTTGATTTCAGACACGGACAAAGAGGAAAAAAAGGTGATCGAAGCCTCCTGCAGGGAATGCACAGCCTTTAATTCCGAAGAAAAGCTGTGTATCTTTTACGTTGGAGATCCGGAGAAGCCGCAGCGGGATCTGGAAAAGGAGGACCTTTTTCATCTGGCGATCGTGGATGTCTGCGCAGGCGGAGGGCTCGCGCTGGCGGAAAAGCTCAGGGAGCTGTTTCCGCAGCTGCATCTTATGGTCATCGCGGAGGCACGCATTTCTCCGCTTGCGTATGTGAATCCCCGGATCCGTGCGACCGGCCTTCTGCTGAGGCCCTTTGCGGATGAAGTGGTCCGCCGTACCTGCGCAGAATTTCTGACCGGTTCGGGTGTGTTCAGACAGGATGAGGATGAACACAGCTTCCTGGTTCAGAATTCGGAAGGGAAGACCCTGATTCCTTACCGGAAAATATATTATTTTGAGGCGCGGGAAAAAAAGATTTTTGTCAGGACAAAAAGCCGGGAATACGGGATCTATGAAGTCCTTGATCATCTGATGCAGGAGCTCCCTCCGGAATTCCTGCGCTGCCACAGAGGGTTTATCATCAACACGGACATGTTTGAAAGCGTCCGTTTTTCGGAGAATGCCATTTATCTGAATGGAGGGATCAGCGTGCCTCTGTCCAGAAGCTATAAAGCAGACGTCAAGGAGTATATGAATGGAAGACAGAATAAGTGAAACGCCGATAACTATGGAAGAGCCTGCGTCTGAACAGCTGCAGACACTGACATATGCTCCGGTCATCCTCACGGGTCATGAGCTGCTCATGCTGGCGGCCGCCGGCGGGCTGAAGGGCTTCCGATGCCTGCTGCGGGAAGAACTGTCTCTGCCGGATCCCGAACAGAGTATTTATACCTGGATGGGGATGAAGCAGGAGGAGATCCTGGACGAAAAGGAAACGGTCAGAGAGCCTTATGCGTCACTGATCCGCGAGCTGAAAAGCGCGTCCTCGCTGCTGCTGCTTTATACCCGTTACAGTACCGACGCCAGACTCTGCGTCTATACCGGTGAAAACCGGCTGGTGCTGGCGGAGCCGTCTGAGCGGGATCAGAATTCGATCCGGCTGTGGACTCAGTCCAGGCAGGCCTTTTGCAGGGAGATGCTGCAGGAGGGATGGCTGGCTGACCTGACATATGAGCATGAGACCACGGCTGTCCCCCGGATCCTTCTGCGCCGATGCGGCAGACTGCCTGTGCTGACCGGGGAGGGAAGAATTAGCAAAGAGGTTTTTCCTGATGTGGTACGGCTGGTGATGGAACGATATGACATGCAGACGGCATCTGTTACGGAGCGCCTGATGACCATAGAATATGATTATAAAGAATTCCTGCTCCACGGCACGGATGACCTGCGGGTATGCCCGGCACAAAGGGAACATGCGGCTGCGGTCCTCAGGGAATTCTGCCGGAGATGAATATGATCATGGTGGACATATACGTCGCATCCGTGGATGCGGCATATGATTTTGAGATGGATGAAGAGATCACAACAGGAGAGGCCCTGCGGCAGATCACGGGTATCCTTGGCATGCTTTATCACAGCGAGGAGGATCCGGAGCGCTGTCCTTTCCTCCTTTGCCTGAGCAGGGACAGCCGTATTCTGCCGGACGGAGTTTCACTGCGGGAGGCAGGGGTGGAAAACGGAGACAGGCTGCTGCTTGTATGAAGAACGGGTGAGACCGATCAGAAAGGAAAGTAACTGTGAAAGAGCTTGTGACTGAACAGTTACAAAGGAAAAAAAGATGCTTACACTGGATATAACGGGGCTCAGAGAGGCTGCCGCGGATATGGACAGGCTGACCCGTTCCCTGAGATCGGAGGCAGAAAAGCTGTATCAGATGGATGCGGATCTGAAACGATGTGCATATATGACGGACCAGAAAGTGCCGGCTGACGCGGAATGTATACATGAGCTTGAGGAACTGGGTTACAGACTGGGACAGCTCAGAAAAGTACTGGAGCTTGTCTGTGATGAAGGCAGCCGCACACAGAAGGATGTACTGGACTGCGTCCGGGCGGCGGCTGACAGAGGGGCCGGTTACTGGACAGAAATGGACGGGACGATGCTGGAGAATATGCGCCGCCGGATGGATCTGACGGGGATCGTGATCCGGGTCGAAGGAGAGGAAAATGGACGGAGTGCAGGTTGACCGGGAAAGGCTGAAGCTGGTCCGGCGTCATCTGGAGAAAAATATCTCGCAGATGCAGGAGATCCTCAAGGCCGCAGAAATGTCCGCGGATACAGATATGACTGATGCAGGTGAAACCGAGGAAGGTCCCGCAGCTGTGAAGAAGCCTGTGGCCGAACAGCTGCAGACGGAAGGATCCCAGAAACAGATGATACATACCCTGCAGCAGGAGATGGAAGCACTTGCACGCCTGATGCAGGCCGCGGATGAGGTTCAGATACGATACGATCATTTTGAGGAAGATACGCTGGGCCTGATCGCGGAAAAGATAAGGTAAGGTTCTGCAGTGCTGCAGGACAGGAGTGGATGGAGTTGATCAGCCGGGATATGAGTAAGGACATCGGGACATTGATGGAAGAATTTGACAGACTGCTGCGCGAAACATCCAGGGAGGTATCCGGAATGAGCGCGGTATGGAATGATGAAGCAGGCATCCTGTGGCGTGAGACCGTTCTGGAATGCCTGGACAAAATGGAGGACATACGGAATTCATCTGGAGGTACTGCGTAATGGGCCGGTCGGAAGATGCACTGCAGGCTGACATACAGCTGAACAGGATCACAGAAGAACTGAATGAGACGGCGTCACGGATCTATAAGCTGGCCGGAAACGATATGCAGGAGATCATGGATAAAATCGATCTGTGCTGGCGCGGGAGCAGTGCGGATGCTTTCACGTTAAAGCTGGCCGAAA
>JAFWDX010000182.1 GCA_017515945.1 Blautia sp.
GAACCGTGTTCCCGGGTGAGTCAGGGAACCTGTCCCTGTGACTCATTGTGTGAGTCAAGGAACCTGTCCCCGTGACTCATTCACAAATATGCTGGATTATTTGCATAAAATACTGTATATTATACCACAAAGTATGCTATAATTATGAGTGAAGTATGGTAAAAAATGTACGATAAATCATAACGGCAAAGGAGGAGTCCAAAGGATGAAACAGGCGTTTAACCCATACCTTCCCAGCTGGGAATATGTACCGGATGCGGAGCCGCATGTTGTAGACGGGAGAGTGTACATTTACGGTTCCCACGATACCTTTAACGGGATCAATTTCTGCCTTGGCGACTATGTGTGCTGGTCTGCGCCGGTCGATGATCTTTCTGACTGGAAATATCATGGTGTGATCTTTAAGCGTGAGCAGGATCCTGCCGCTCCTAAAAACCGTATCACCAACGGATTAGCTGCTCCGGATATGGTACAGGGACCCGATGGACGTTTTTATCTTTACTATTTTATGGGCGGGACCAAAATGATCTCCGTGGCGGTCTGCGATGAGCCGGCCGGCAAGTATGAATTTTACGGTTATGTCAAATACCAGGACGGCACACCCATAGGAAAGCGCTCCGAGCCTTTCCAGTTTGACCCGGGCTGTCTGAAGGATGACGACGGTCGTCTTTATCTGTATACAGGCTTTGCCTTCGGAGGCAATCCGATCCTGCTCGACGGCTCCAAGCCCACCACTGAGGGACCCATGTGGTTCGAGATCGATACGTCGGATATGTTGACTGTCATCTCGGGAGACGAACTGCATTATCTCGGCGTGCTCACCGGGGAAAAGGCCAAAGGCACGCCTTATGAGCCGCAGCCTTTCGGCGAAGCCAGCTCCATGCGCAAGTTCAACGGAAAATATTACTTTATCTACAGCTCCCTCAACAGTCACAACCTCTGCTACGCGGTTAGCGATTCTCCGACAGGCGGGTTTGAGTTCGGCGGCGTGCTGATCAGCTGCGGTGATATCGGCCTGCCGGGCGTACCGGATGTGAAGCATGCCCATATGGACACAGGCAACACCCATGGCAGCCTGATCGAGATCGAGGGACGGTATTATGTTTTCTATCATCGCCACTCAAATCGTAAGCAGTCTTCCAGACAGGCCTGCGCGGAGGAGATCCGTTTTGAGGACGGAAAGTTTTATCAGGCGGAAATGACCTCCTGCGGGCTGAACCGCGGACCGCTTATCGGGCATGGAACGATCCCGGCTTACTGTGCCTGCAATGTATATGGAAAGAACGGGACCAGGTTCCTGAGCATGCTCAAGTATCCGCGGAGAAACAGCCCCTTCCTGTCCCAGAAGGGCGGCGACAGAGAGAACGGACCGGATCAGTATGTGTCCAATTTCTGCACTGACTGTACGGTCGCTTTCAAATATATCGATCTGCGGGAAACAAAAAAGATCCGCGTGAATCTGCAGGGGTACGGAGACGGCTGCCATGTCGTTATCCGCACACAGGAGAAGGGAGAGGTCATCTGCCGGATCCCGGTGCAGACCTGCAAGGAACAGCAGGGTTTTGAGGGAACGCTTCCCGAAGGACTCGGCGAAAAGGAAGCGCTGTATTTCAGCCTGGAAGGCAAAGGGACCTTTGACTTTGTCTCTTTTGACCTGACTTGATTGAAACCACACAGGAACCACAGGGAGGAGAATCCTATGGAAAAATTCTTTGAAAATCCGGCCCTTAAGACCCGGATCCGATCCAACAGCGTCAAACTGCCGGAGATGTTCATCGGCTATCTGCTGGCGCCGCTGTGCGCGATGATGGCCAATTCCATCTTCAGCGCGTATCTCACACGTTACTATGCAGATGTCCTTGGCCTGACGGACAGCCAGTTCGGTGTATTTTCCATGATGCTGCCCATCGTGTCGGCCATCGTGGTCGTGGCGGGCAATCTGCTGGTCGGTCAGCTCATCGACAAGACCAGAACGCCGGCCGGCAAGGCCAGACCTTATCTGCTGCTGTCCGCGCCGGTGATGGCCGTAGCCATCATCCTGCTCTTTATGACGCCCGGCGGCGACAATCCGGCAGCGGAAAACTATCTCATGAAGATGGTCTGGATCGCCGTTTCCTTTAATCTGTTTTATTCAGTTGGATATCCCTGCTATTATACCGCCCACAGCTCCATGGTCGCCCTCTCCACCAGAAACGGGGGACAGAGAGGCATTCTGGCAACACTGTCCAACGCCTCCATGGTAGCGGCTGCCGGCGTAGGC
>JAFWDX010000183.1 GCA_017515945.1 Blautia sp.
CCGGTCATCTCATACCGGATGCCATCCTCACCTTCCAGTGACCGGGAAAGGTACAGAAATCCGCCGCATTCAGCGACAACAGGCATGCCGTCACGGACCGCACGGCAGATCTCAGAGCGCATGGAAATGTTGGCGGATAATTCTCCGGCGTAAAGCTCCGGATAGCCTCCTCCCAGATAGAGACCGCTCGTTCCGGGCGGCAGGCAGGCGTCATGAAGCGGACTGAAGAAAACCAGCTCCGCCCCGTTTTCTCGGAGAGCTTCCAGACTCTCCCTGTAATAAAAGAGGAAGGCTTCATCCTTTGCAACCGCGATCCTGCATAGGGGCTTCTGTGAGGATACAGTTCGTTTGTCCGCATAGGTTACATTTGAAGGCATTGTGCGGTACCTGTAGTCATCTACAGGACTATAAGGCATATACGCGATCTCCAGGATACGGTTCAAATCTGAAGTTTTTTCCAGCTCTTTGGCAATCCTGCAAAACCGTTCTTCAAAACCGGCGATCTCTCCTGCCGTAATCAGGCCAAGGTGTCGGCTCTCAAGCCTGGCCTCCTCCATGGGCGGCAGGTAACCGACCACCGGCAGCCCTGTCTCCTTTTCCAGAATGGGCCGCAGATGGGCATACATACCAGGTTTGCATTCCATGAGAAAAAGGCCTGTGACAGGACATGGACTCCGAAAGGACAGCATACCGCAGACCTGCGCCGCCAACGTCAGGCTGCTTCCTCCCGGTCTGATTGCCAGGATAACGGGAATCGCTCCAAGTGACGCGATCTCCCAGGCGCTTCCCTGGTCTGTCCCGTTAATACCGTCATAAAAGCCCATGGCTCCCTCGATCACAGCCTGCTCTGCCTGCTGCCCGGCCAGAGTCCTGCTTACGCCAGCCTCGCCCTGCAGCCACAGATCCAGATGTCCCGAAGGAAAACCCAGCACTCGCTGATGAAAAAGCGGATCGATGTAATCCGGTCCGCATTTATACGCCTCTATGGAAAGCCCCCGTTTCCTCAAGGCCTGCATCAGCGCACAGGCCAGCACGGTCTTACCCGCACCGCTTTCCATGGCGGAGATCATGATCCTTCGCATATCCGTCTCCCACAGATCAGAAACACCGGATTGTCCGGCAGCAGCATACGTGCTTTTCCGATCGCACGCGTACGGCTGGCGGAAAGCTGGATGACCTCCGGAGCCAGCCCCTTTTCCTCCATCCAGTCCACAGCCCGGTGCAGGGTTTCCAGCGTGATGGCGCTGACGCAGATTCGGACATCCGGATTGGCCTGCACACAGGCCTCCAGGATATCCTTCAGCTGTCCCCCGCTTCCTCCGATAAATACGGCGTTCGGAACCGGCAGCTTATCCAGCCCTTCCGGTGCCTTTGCAGACACCGGATTCAGATTCCAGGTCCGGAACTTCGTCCGGTTCTCCCGGATCAGGGCCAGTCCCTGCTCTCCCTGCTCAACAGCCCATACCTGGCGCGCCGCCATGGCCAGTTCCACGCTGACACTCCCTGTACCGGCACCGATATCCCAGCACACATCCTCCGGCATAACACCGAGGCACGCCAGGATCATAGCCCTGACCGGCTGCTTTGTCATAGGCACCGTACCGCGTATGAATTCGTCATCAGGAATCCCCGGCGTCCGCCTGAGCGGAATAAGCTCCGGCCCCGGCTCGATGAGCATGATATTCAGATCCGCAAATCTGCCGGTGTAAAAATCATCTGCCGTCCCCTCCAGGATCTTCTCATCCGGATAGGACAGCCGCTCTCCCACGGTCACATGGCAGCTCCCAAGTCCCATATCCGTCAGCCTGCGGCAGAAATCACAGACATCTCTCCCGCTGCCGGTAAGCATGGCCACCGGTCTTCCCTCTTTCAGATAATAAGGCAGATCGATTTTTGCGCCATGAGCGGACATCAACTGCCAGTCCTGCCAGGGTCGTCCCAGTCTGGCCGCCAGCAGCTGGAAGCTTGATATGCCGGGAATGATCTCCGGTATGAGTCCTTCCTTGCGAAGGCGTGCGGCGAGAATACCGGCACCGGAATAAAAGCCCGTATCTCCGCTGAAAACGACCGCACACCGTCTGCACCCAGACGAACGGATTTCGTTCAGGATCGCCTCTGTATTTGTTTCGGCCACCCGTCTGGCTCCATTTTGCGGGAGGCTTTCGAGCAGCCGCGGCGCGCCGATCACCAGCTCCGCCTCTGTCAGCGCAGCAATGGCCTGAGGCAGCAGTTCAGCCCCCGTACCGCCCGCTCCGATCAGTGTGATGCACATTATTTCTTCCACCCTTTGTCACAGCTCAGTCACTAGTGGGCCATCTCAATCATATTTAAACTTAAAGCACCATCTTGACTTCATATGCTGCGTTGGGCTCAGTTGC
>JAFWDX010000184.1 GCA_017515945.1 Blautia sp.
ACTCAACGACCCGGACCCATGACTCAACGACCCGGACCCCTGACTCAATGACCCGGACCCATGACTCAACGACCCGGACACCATGACTCAACGAACCGGACCCCTTGACTCATTACCGGTCATTCCTGCTCTTCGATCCAGTCCTCAAGTTCCTCTTCTGA
Source organism: Blautia sp. (assembly GCA_017515945.1). GTDB lineage: Bacteria > Bacillota > Clostridia > Lachnospirales > Lachnospiraceae > Blautia_A. The sequence continues at coordinate 162 of JAFWDX010000184.1, forward strand.
TACACCTGCATCAAAGCGTTTTCCTTCCAGCCAGGTTCCGCTGCCCGCATTCTCTTCGAGGTTCTTTCCGCTCCGGCCGATGCCGCTGCTGCCCGAGGTGCAGAACGGGATCAGCGTAATGCCGTCAAAATCGCAGCTTTCCACGAAAGTATCCATGATCCGCGGTTCCTCGCCCCACCAGATCGGATAGCCGATATGGATCGTTTTATATCCATCCAGCGAAACGGCTTCACTGCCGATCTCAGGGCGCACGTCGGGATCGTCCTGCTCATGTGTCGTCCGGCTGTTGGAATCATTCCAGTCCAGGTCGGCCTCCGTGTATTCCTGTGCCGCTTTGATCTCATAGATATCCGCATCCGTAACCGCAGCGATCTTCTCCGCCACGCCTTTTGTTGTGCCTGTCGCGGAAAAATAAACGACCAGCGTTTCCGCAGATTCATCTTTCGCATTGTCGTCGGCCCACACGGCCTGGCTGAAGAGCAGCATGCATGCCAGCAATATGGATACTGTTTTTTTCATTTTGTCCTCCTTTGAAATTGTGTTCGTCGTTATTTATGCTCCCAGCAGATGGATCAGGCAGTTGCAGGTAAGCTCATAGGCTGTTTGATACGTATAGCTGATTCCCGCCTTCTCCATGGCTGCCCTCTGTTTTTCGGTAACCTCTGCGTAAGGATATATGCCAAACATAAACGGAAAGAATACATAGATAAAATTCTGTATGTCTCCTGCGCTCTTATCCGGGCAGAACTTCTCCAACAGCATCTGTATCAGCTGCAAGGAACGTCCATAAGAATTCTTGAATGAGGTCAGAAGCTCCTGCCTGCTGTTGGCCTCCATATCGTAGGTATTCATGGAAAGGAGCTTTAACAGCAGTTTCCGTCCTTCCAGAGATTTCGCGATGCAGTCTGCCAGCTGAGCCGTGGACAAGACGTCATTCTCATTCAATATAACGGTCAGATCCTCATTCCAGCGGTCATATTCCCTCTCAAACAGAGCCAGAAAGATCTCTTCCTTCGTCTGAAAGTAATTGTAAATGGATGGTCTCGAAAAGGAAGTTACACTACCGATCTCTTTCAGCGTGATTTCCTTAAAGCTCATTGTCTGGTAAAGCTGCTCGCAGGCGTTTATGATCTCCTCCTTTCTCGCTGCGGTTCTTTGCGGTGATCCCTTCGGCATATCCATTCCTCCGTTTTTATTTTGACTTCGCGTCAGGTTTATAATACATGTAATCTGACGCCGTGTCAATATTAATTTTTACACCTACCCATGAAAATGAGTCACGGGGACAGGTCCCGTGACTCATTTTTCATCCTTATGTCTGTCTCTTCTCTTTTCCTCTTCCTTTTTTCTGTACTGCATCGGAGACAGCCCATACTTATTTTTAAATGCCTTGGAAAACACCACCGCATCCTCGTATCCGCAGGAATTCGCGATCAGCTCTATGGAGCTGTCCGATATTCCCAGCATCTCGGAAGCCTTGGACAGCCGGAATACAGACAGGTATTCCCTCGGGCTCATGCCTGTTTCTTTCCGGAAAAGAGTGGACAGATAGCTTCTGTTGATTCCCAGATAACCGGCTATCTCCGAGATCTGTATCGGCAGATAATAATTCTTTCGGATATAATTGATGGCGCCTCGAATGTACTCATTATTTTCCGCCTGTTCCCCGGCAGGAATCGACAGGGACTTCATCAGAACAGCAAAAAACATGAACAGCATGCTTTCCAGGATCAGATCATTCTGTTCTGACGCTCTGCGGTTTTCAAAAATCATATCAAATATTTTTACCAGCTCTTCTTTCTGATCGCAACAGAAGGCCGATCTTCCTTCTCCCAGTCCCAGTTCCTCCACAAGCATCGGCGCCATGCTTCCCTCAAACCCGATCCAGCAATATGTCCAGGGCTCTTTTGCATCTGCCTGATAAAACGTCTGTGTTTCCGGTTCGATCAGAAATCCCTGTCTTTCGTGAAGATGCCAGGTCTGTGCATCTGTCTTAAAGATGCCCTTTCCATCCAGTATATAATGAATGATCCATGTCGGACGGACAACCGGCCCCCAGCTGTGCAGCGGCTTGCAGGCTTCTCTTCCGCAGAACACCATCCGCAGATCCTGAAATGGCCGCTTCAGCGAGCTTCTGATATAATAGTCTTCCATAAGAACCTCCTGTCCGCTTTCCGTTCCTGCCGTTCCGTCATGACCCTTACTCCAGCTTTCTCATCTCCCTCAGAATCTCCCGCTCCGTCTTTGCGCGCACCTTCTCCGGATCCTCCCGGGAAACAGCTTTCCCGTCTGTCTCATCCACCGGCTGGAACTGCCGGATATCATGATACAGCAGCTCGGAAACCATCATGGAAATCAGACCAAAGCCGAAAAATACCCACAGAAAAGCGTACAAAGGTCTGTATCTGACATCCAGCACGGTCACGAGAGCAGGCACCACATATAACGCTGCGGTCGGAATTATTTTCCACGGTTTTCGAAATGCGAAAAAAAAGGCATTCCGCAGCAGGTTTGGGATGGTATCCTCAAATGCGGCCATCACAGGAAACAGATACGCCGTCAGCACGATCAGCAGAAATAACAGAGCATAACATCCAAACCGGAAGGAATACCATATTCCTCCCGCGTACCTGCAGAAGCGGATATCCAGAATCAGGATCATAAAGGCAGCGCCCAGCCCCAGTGTGCACAGTATACCTTGTTTCAGGTTGTCTTTAAAGCCCTTCCAAAACAGGGAAAAAGGATTCAGCGTATCATTCCTGTGAATGGTTTCCAGCATAACATAAAATAAGGATGCCAGTGCGGGGCCGACTGTGATGACCGGAAAAGAAAATACAAGAAACATCAGGTTGGCTCCGATCATGACCGCCAGCCTTCCCATTATTCTGCCAAAGGTACTCTCGTTATCCAGAAAACCATTCAGCCATTTTCCCATAACCCATCTCCATTCAGGATAAAATCCAGAAACAGTTCCACACTGTCCAGCCTCTTTGTATAAGCGCCGATTCCCAAAACGGCATTCTCTTCATACAGCTCATATTTCGTGACCAGAAGACTGTCCGACACGTCAATTCCCACAGGGACCGGTTCCTCGCTGTATTCAGTATCGTAGGGAACACAGAAAACGATTCTGTCCGCATATCTGCCGTAGATCGAAGCACATCTTTCATCGCGCAGGTCCAGAAGTCTTCCGCTGCTGCCTATGCCTTTCAGGCCTTCCCTTCCCATGACGACCACATCCAGATCCCCTGCGTCCACCAGGGCGGCAAAAGCCTGAAAGTAACTGTTATTCGTCCCACCGCTGACAGAAGGATCAAACCAGAAGGAATCATTCATCTGTGTTTTCTTCAGCGATGTATCGAATCCGGCATAGGAAACAAAATCCTCCCAAAGGGGAGAGCCGTTACCTCCATTTCCCATCGTATTCGCGTACACCGCATAAAACCAGAAATCCTTTACAGAGAACACCGCCTGCCGTACCATATAGCAGGGAATCGCAACGGCACAGAAAATACCGAGGATCCACAGCCAGTAATACGTGAGGATATAATCCGCCTTCTGCCTGAGAGTTTTCCCCCGAAGTTTTTCCTTTTCGCCGTCCATCCAGTTTTTCATTTGCAAACGCCAGGTGCTCATTCCGCCTTCTCCTTATATCAAAGGGTTACGATTTGTCATTTTTGGAAAATCCGCTCCCGACAAATGTACAATGAGGCCTTCGAGTACTTACGAAGGCCTCATCTGAGTATCAAAATATACCGGTTCCGATCAAAGCTTGCCGCCTGAGGTTGCAATTCCTTCCACAAACTGTTTCTGGAAGATCACATAGATGATGACCATCGGCAGAACTGCCAGCGTAGCTGCAGCCATCATGGTAGGATATTCGCTGCCGTATTGCCCCTGCATTTTGGCAAGACCTGCAGACAATGTGGTGGTATTGGCATTCGTGCATACGATCATCGGCCACATCAGATCTTTAAAGGCAAACACCGCGGTAAAGATACCAAGCGATACCATGGAGCTTCTTGTCAGCGGCATCATGATATGGAGAAATCTGCCAGGAACCGAGCAGCCGTCAATGTTTGCGGCTTCCTCCAGATCCATGGGCAGTCCTTCATATCCTGTCTTTAGCAGATATGTGCCGAATGCTGTCACAATACCGGGCCAGACCAGTCCGAATGTGGTATTGAGCATTCCCATCTTCGAAACCATCAGATACTGCGGAATGATAAAGATCTGGGAAGGAACCATCATCTGGACCAGAACAAGGGTAAACAGAAACTTCTTAAACGGAAATTTCAGACGTCCGAATGCATAGCCAGCCATTGTGGCCGTAAGACATGCACAGACGACCCGGAAAAAGATCATCAGCAGCGTATTTTTGTACAGAATAACAAAATTATAGCTCTTCCATACAGTTGCAAAATTCTCCCAGTGCCAGCCGCCATGGGGCAGTATATAAAACGGATTGACGGAGATCGATTCCTGATTGGTTTTCAGGGCAGTCAGAATCATCCAGGCGAAAGGAACCAGCATGATAAAAGCCATAATGATCAGAACGACCTGGGTAAGGACTTTATTGCGGGTCGCGTTGGCTTCAGCGCTTTTCAACTGTCACTCCTCCTTTCAGTTGTGATAGACGATTCTCTTTTCTGCCTGCTGGAGGATAAAGGTCACGATCATGATAAATGCAAGAAGGAGCATGACCAGCGTGGCACCATATCCTTTGTTCCCGTTTGTAAACGCGTACTGGTAGAAAAGATAGACAATCGACTGTACATTCTTCAGAGCGACGTTTGTCTTGTCCATAACCATGAACATCAGGTCAAATACCGTGAGCGCTCCGATGATTCGTGTCTGTACGATAAAGAAGGTCGTCGGTGAAAGCAGCGGAACCGTAATGTTGAAAAACTGGCGGATCCCGCTTGCTCCGTCTATGGAAGCCGCTTCATAGTAATCGCCCGGAATCTCCTGAAGTCCGCCGATAAAAAGCACCATGTTGTAACCGATAATCGACCACACACCGATCACGCCGATGGAAATCCAGGCAACCTTCGGGTCGGAAATCCAGGCGACACTGGTATGAAAAACATTGTTCAGCAGACCGAACTGTGTATTATACAGCCATTTCCATACCATGGCCACGGCTGCGGGCGCGCAGACCATAGGCAGGAAAAAGATCGTACGGTACACCGATCTTCCGGCCACCTTCTTGTTCAGCAGAACAGCCAGGAGCAGTGCGATGATGACTCCGAAGGGCACCTCGATCAGAGCATATTTGATGGTATTCCACAGAGACTGCCAGGTTTCCGCCGCGGCGAATACCTTCTGGTAATTGGCAAATCCGACAAAGGTATTCCCTCTGCCGAAATCACCGGTTTTGCAGAAGGACTGATAGACCGTATTGAAAATCGGATAAAAGTTAAGAACCAGAAGCCCGATCATCGTAGGTGCAACAAAGAGCAGTCCCCATTTCGCCTCTGTTCTCTCTTTGGGAGACAAGTTTTTACCCAATCGCTTTCCTCCTCTCAAACGTAATCAAATCTTCCGTTCGTTATTCGTTTGCGATCGCCTCTTCGATGATCCTCTGAGCCGCGTCACAGGCTGCCGCCATCTTTTCGGGATCAGACGGATCCTGCCAGGCATCAAGGAAAGCTCCGGTCTACTGGAGTGCGTCCTCCCAGACGGTCGTATTTCTGGTATAAGGTCTGAAGAAAAGATCTCCTTCTTCTTCTGCACGTACAAAAGCAGATACATCCATACCCGGGAAGGCATTGGCAAAGGCGTCGGAAACACCCAGCATTCCGCCCATGGTGACACCCAGCTCCGCCTGCTCCAGCTGGCCTTTCTCTGCGCACAGATAAGAGATCAGACTGTAGGCTGCCGCAGGATCCGCCACCTGATAGGAGGCTGCCCATCCAAGGCCGTTGTAAGCGCTGTAGCGTTCGCCTTCATCACAGCTGCCGTTTTCGTTGACATCGGCATAAGGAAGCATCGCCCATGCATAATCGGCGGAATTCTCGCTCTTATAAAAGTTGTTGATCATCCAGGAGCCCTGGGTGATCATGGCAGTCAGACCCGACTGGAACAAAGAGTCCGTTCCTGTCTCGGCAACTGTCGTCTGGGGTGCGGAAACCTCCAGGATCTGGCGCATTTTTTCCATTGCTGCCTTGCCTTCTTCAGAACCGATGGTCGTCCCTTTGTGATCATCTGTGATGACCTGTGCGCCATAATCATAGATGATGTTATACCAGCCATCCTGATTATTGGATGTATTGATCGCATATCCATATACACCGTCCGCTGCGCCGGCTTCTGTAATCGCAGTGGCTGCAGCCAGAAGATCGTCCCACGTCCAGTCATCCGTCGGATAATCGACACCGTATTTGTCAAAAAGGGCTTTGTTGTAAAGAAGCGCGATCGTGTCATGATCCTTCGGAAGCGCGTACTGCACACCGTTGCTCTTATAGAGATTTACCACGCCTTCATAATAATTCGACAGATCAATCGCATCATCCTCAGCGATATAATCGTCCAGATTCAGGAGCAGATCATTTTCCATGTACATCTGCGCAGTGTTGGAATGCATCCAGAAGACATCCGGCATCTGGCCGCCTGATGCACCCGCCTCCAGAAGTGTCCAGTAATTATCCCAGTCAACTACGTTAATTGTAACCTTTACCCCGGATTCTTCAGACCATTCGTCCGCGATCTGCTGAATACCGGCCAGCTGATTGTTATCCCAGATATTCACCTGCAGTTCACTTACATCGTAAGCCTGAGCCGTAGCGGGGATTGCCATCACCATTCCTGCTGCAAGAACACACGCCATAATACTTGCCTTCATCTGTTTCCTCCTTTACTATAGGGGCTCATTCTGTGCAAATTGCAAAAATCATTATACGTAATCGCGGAATTATTTTGTATGGTTTGATGTCATTTGAATATGCTCAGATGAACACACTTATTCAGGCTGCCTGAACTGCATTGTCCATTGCCCATAGTTTTGTGTATAGTGCATATATTTTCTGAAATTCCTCTTCACTGCCTTCATTTTACAGCGGATGCTCACTTGTATAGCTTCCCTTCTCCTCTCCGGCAATCACGACAACCTTCTGCTCCCGGAAAGCCGTCGGACTCATTCCGAAATGCTTCCTGAAGCTTTTGGAAAAGGAAAGTACATCGACATATCCCAGTTCTTCCGCAATGGCTGTGACAGAGCTGCGTGTCGACCGGAGCAGATCTCCTGCCCTCTCCATTCTGAATCGCCTCTGAAACTCCTGGGGCGAGGTTCCTGTCCTGTCTGTGAAAATACGTGTGAGATACCCGCGGCTGATCCCGATTGCTTTTGCGATATCACTTATTTTCATCTGCGGATTTCCGGAATTCATCAACAGATTCACGGCTTCCCTGACATATCTCGACTCTGCGTCTTCCTTGCTGCTGATACTCTGCGTCTGACCGGGTCCATTCTCCGTCAGCAGAGCAAGCAGCTGATACAGATAACCGGTTCTCTTCAGATCATCTGCAAGTGAAAGTTCTTTGCATGCGAGCAGATTGTCCATAGTCTGGATCACCTGTTCCGGATCCCGGCACCAGATTACAGGTTCTGACGGTGAAAAACCGATTCGTTCCATCAGCTCCTCTGCCATCAGTCCATGAAATCCTACCCACAGATAGCTCCATGGATCTTCCAGATCTGCCTGATATACCGTTTCCTCTCCCGGATAGATCAGGAAAGCCTGGCCGGTCTGTATTTCATAGGTTATACCGTTTTTCAGAAGTCTTCCCTTTCCACTCCGGATCATATGAATGACATAATTGGTCCGTATAAAAGGTCCGAAGGCATAGCCGCTCATGCAGTCCTCCGCCCCGAAGTAATTCAGGCTGATCGGCAGACAACCCGGCATCCTCTGTATTTCCTGCAGGTTTTCCACTGCTTTGAAATGTTCTGATTCTGTCACCCCGATGCTTTTTTCAGTGCCCTTTTTCATGACAGAATCATTCCTCACCTTCTTCAGAATCTGCTTGCAGCAGGAAAATTCTGGAGAAGAAATCGGAAGGAGGCTCAATACCTGCGCCGGTTTTTCCGGAAGTTCCGTCACTCACGATCAGGCCCGCGTGCATCAGTTCGTCCCCGTAGAAGGATTCCGCCCCGATATGATAACAGTAATTCTCGTTCAGTCCCTGCAGCTTTATCCGTGAAAAATGAATATTTGCCCTGCTGAGGATTCTGTAAAAGCCCACCATGGCCTGACGCTGATCCTGGCTGACCACCATCCAGGCTGCTTCATTATGTTCAAAGGGGGACTGCAGACGGTAAAAGGTGCCAAACTGGATCAGTCGGCGGTTCTTTTTCATAAAATCCGTATATTCCGCAACCTGCTTCTGTTCCTCATCGGTCAGACGGTTCAGAT
>JAFWDX010000185.1 GCA_017515945.1 Blautia sp.
GGGCCTGACCCCATTTACCTCGGGCATACCGGGAATCTCAGCCGCATCCTCGTATAGCTCCCCGGTTCGCTCTCGATCGTGATCCCGTAATCCTCCCCAAAGGTCTGGCGGATCCGCTGATCCACATTTCCGATACCGAGCTGCCTGAAAAAATCCGCCGGCCCCGGTTCACTGCCCTCGAGCACCCGCCGGATCGTCTCCGGCTGCATGCCGACGCCGTCATCCGTGACATCCAGCAGCAGGTCATCCCCCTCCCGGTGCAGCTGCACCAGAATGGTTCCGGTTCCGCCCTTCGGCTCGATGCCATGGAAGATCGCATTTTCGACGATCGGCTGCAGACAGAAACGGTTGATTATGCAGGAGAGCAGGGCGGGATCCGCGATCTCTTTCTCCAGGTGGATCGTGCCTCCGTACCGGTACTTCATGATCGTGAAATAGTCGTCCAGCAGCCTGAGCTCTTCCTCGACAGGGATCAACGCCTCGCTTCCCTTTGAAACATTTTTCAGCAGGCGGGAGAGGGCTGTGGACATATCCGCGATCCCGTCGGCTCCCTGGATCGTCGCCATCCATTTGATCGTATTCAGTGTATTATACATGAAATGCGGGTTGATCTGTGACTGCAGGACGCGATATTCGAGTTCCTGCCGGGCTTTTTCATCCTGTACCTTTTTTTCCATCAGAGCAGAGACATTTTCTGAGAGCCGGTTGATACCCCGTCCGATCTCACCAAGTTCATTGTCCCATTCAATGGACGGATCCGCGGAGAAATCTCCCTGGCCGATCCGGCCAAGCTTATCGATCAGCGAGGTGACAGGCCGGTTGATGACCTGCCTGAGAATATGTCCCATAAAGAGGCCTGCTGCAAGGATCGCCAGGAAGACCGCGGAAATGATCAGCAGATAAAAACGGCTCCTGCCGCGCAGTTCCAGCCGGGAGGGGAGCAGAGCCACCTGCCAGTCCTGTCCCGGCAGATCGTAGGCCACTGCGTCTTCCGGAACAACGGCATCGGTAAATTTGCCGTCCGCATATCGATATCCGTGATTGCTGATGACCAGATAAATGGACTCATCCTCCTTGAGGGTGAAATTGTCGAGCCTCCGACTGATGAGATCCTGCGATATCTCCAGATAGACCCAGCCCACGACCTGAGTAGAAGTACTGCTCTGGATCGGGCGGATCATGGGAATGATCTTTTTTCTGTAATAGGGGCTGAGGACACTTTCCTGCAGACCTGCCCAGGTGAAATCATCCGCGGTCAGCAGCTCATCAAAATAAGGGGCTTTCATCAGCACAGACGGCGCATTTTTTACATTGACAGTGTCATACACCGGAATCAGCTGCAGAAAACGGCTGCCGTCCGGAACGGAAACGATGACGCGCCGGATCAGACTTCGGACAGGCTGGGCATTCAGCTCTGCATTGAGGTGATCCCAGACGCTGACGAGCTCGGGCCGGCTTCCGCCGCTTCCTCCGAGGCAGTCGCTGACGGTTTTGTCCAGACAGATCCAGCGGGCGAACATCTTCACATGGTCCAGATCCGCGCCGATCTCGCTGCCCAGCAGCTGAGTGCTGCCTGCCGCTGCCTGGCGGCTCGTGAGCCGCAGATAACGCTGGGTCATGACATAGCTGCAGCCTGCCACCAGCAGGGCCAGCACGGTGGAAAAGACCGCCGACCACAGGAGAACATATGTACGGATGGAAAAGGAGATTTTCTTCTTCATATATCAATTCACAATTGATTATCTCTAAAGTATAGAAAATGAAACCGGCTACCGCGAGGAGCTGACGGTTCAGTGATCAATTATTCAGATTTTGGTAACTGTTCAGTCACAAGCTCCTTCACAGTTACGAGGCCAGGCGCAGGCTCCTTTCGACGCATTGGAAGTGCGCCTCCCAAGGGGCGCCTTCGGTGTGGCCTTGGCTGTTCAACTTTTGTCTCACGCACCTCGCAGGAAATGCGAGGTGCTGACTGAACAGTTACCAGATTTTACAGCATCATGTGTCCTTCGATTCTATCATAATCTACCACATACTGCCGCCCGTTTTTAAGGCTCAGCCGTACCGGACCGTAGGCGCCTGTACCGGAGTCATCGGTATATTCGATGCCTTTGAGCGGAAACAGTTCTTCTTCGCTGAACGTTTTACCGTCTGTGCGGGTGAGAACCTGCGAGATCAGGACGTAGGGCTCTGTGGAGTCATACTGGCGCAATCTGTCGGTTACCGCATAGACCAAAATGGAATCGGCCGAATCCGGATTGCTGCCCCGGCTGTGAACGAGCTTCAGCTCATCCCAGCCGTCGTAGATGGTCATGGCCAGGCTGACAGGGCGTCCGCAATGATCGCTGCCATGCAGGATCACAGCCTGGGCATTGCCGCAGCTGCGTCGTTCCACCGTGGTTCCGTTATCCGGAAAACCATAGGCACCCAAGGTGATCCGCATGGGGCGCTTATACAGACGGAGTTTGTCTGCCCGCAGGATGCCCAGGGGTACAGGGAAATCCGCCAGATTTATCGCATGAAGCCAGTGGCATTCTTTTTCCAGGGTGAAGTCGAAAAACTGTCTCCGGTACAGGACGCCGTTCCTGCAGCCATGCCAGAAGACAGCGTTCCCGCGCTGGAAGCCTCCCTGCGTCAGGTCCTCCAGCACATACTGCTGCGACTCCAGATCCGGGCGGGGTGTACCAGGTACAGAATCCGGAGATAATCTCATCTGCGTGTTGTCAGGCGGAGAATCCGGAGACAATCCCGTCTGCGTTGTGCTGTGCATATCATTGGGAGATATCCCCATCTGAGCCCTTCCGGCATCTGCGTCCGACGGCATCTCCGTCTCCACAATCCCGGCCTCCCATGGGAATTTCGTGTTGTAGCAGAGCTTTCCGTAGCCCCACATTCCATGCAGGTCGCCCTTCTCCTTGAGCACCTTTCCCGTGCGCAGGATCGTCTCTCCGCTGGCCTCATGATTGGTAAATGCCAGTCCGGGGCCGTCCAGGACCGTCTCGTGAACCTGGCCGGGTGCCATTTCATCCCAGACGCCTCCATTTTCCACGCTGGTCCAGAAGGGATGATCCTCAGGCAGATGCAGGCAGAAGAATGCTTTCCCAAGCCAGTAAACCGATTCCGCACAGGAATACGGCTGCACCAGCGGCGTGAATTGCCCGTAAAAGCCCAGGGTCGGAACGCCTTCCCACAGGAAATCGTCCCGGTCCATGAACTGCAGCAGGCTCCCCGAACAGATCCTGCGGGCCAGGCCCGGATCAAGGACAGGATCCTTCAGCATAAAATGACCGTCCAGGGCGCTTGTGGCCACATTGCGGTAAATACTGCTGCGTCCCCACATGTTCGTGAAGCCGTCGCGGTCAAAGAAATCAGGGTACGAGCGCATCAGTTCGCGGGAGTTTTCTTCAAAGCGCTGCGCCAGATAAGGCTCGTTTTCATAACCATACCACAGATTCCACAGCGGTGTGTAAAAACCGAACGCCCAGCAGGAATAATAATCAAAGGAGTGTCCGTCCCTGTACCAGCCGTCCCCGGTATCGTACGCCAGGATGGCCTGGGCATGCTCCCGCATGACGGAGCGGTCGATCTCATAGCCCTCCTGCTTAAGAAAAGCCATGTCCAGCATATTGAAAAGCCGCCAGTTCGGCGGTACCGTGTTGGCGACGGCATAGTCCGATAAAAAGGCTGCGATCCGATCCCGTTCATTCTGCGAAAAACGCAGCCACACATGATCCCGGCAGGCCCACAGCCCGATGACCAGCGCGCAGGTCTCCACTGTCTGCTGGAAAGGCCGGAAAGGATCCGCATGCCCGGTCAGCTCCTGCATCTGCGCGTACGTGCCCGCAAACTCCTCATGCTCCGGATCGGCACAGCTGCGCAGGATATGGAGCCTGTAATAATCCGCCAGCCGGATTCCGTTTATCGTCAGATCCGGCTCCAGATTGATCAGCACGGAGGCGATCAGGAACGAACGGGTCAGCCCCTCAAAGATCTCAGCCTTGCGCTCGGTTGCCTGAACATTCTCCGGCGCATTCGGATGCGGATAGGTCACCTGCGTCTCCTTCCGTGGAACGAGAACCGGCGCATCAGGATCCGGCAGGTGTGTAAAGATCCCTTCCAGGATGGTCTTGCCGGCCTGGATCCAGTGCCGGCGGGTCAGGCCGGTGTATGGGCTGAGGGTGTAGTCGCGGTTTTTGAATATTGGGTTATGATTCATGGTAAGTATCTCCATTTGTATACGGGGTCTGTGCGTACAGGCGTATGGGAGCCATGGGTACAGGTATATGGGTGTAAAGTGTAAAGGTATATGGGAGTAATGCTTACAGGTATATGAGATCAAGCCGGCAGGTATATGGGGTCAGGCCCTCCAAACAATCTGTAAACAGAATATGAACAAAATGTGAACCATTAGTTCACATTTTGTTCATATTCTGTTTACAGATTGTTTGGAGGGCCTGACCCCGTCATCTTACCGGGCAGGGCCTGACTCCCGTCATCTTAATGTGAAGGCCTGCCCTCAGTTTCACCCCTTCACCGCCCCCGTAGTGATCCCCGCCACAAAATATTTCTGCAGCAGCAGGAACACCGTCAGCACCGGTATCAGCGACAACACCGAGGCCGCCATGATCAGCCCATATTCCGCGGAGTACTGGGAAATAAACATCTTTAACCCGATCTGCAGGGTTTTCTTTGACTCAGAGGTCAGATAGATCAACGGTCCCAGAAAATCGTTCCACGTATTGACGAACGTAAAAATGATCAGCGTGGACAGCGCAGGTTTGGAGAGCGGGAGCATGATCTTTGCGTAGATCTGATATTCGCTCATCCCGTCGATGCGCGCCGCTTCGCAGAGGGAATCCGGGATGCCTTCATAAAACTGCCGCATGAGAAACACGCCAAAGGCGGAGAAGGCCTGCAGGATGATGATCGCCAGATGGGTATCCGCCAGCCCGAGGCTGCGCATGAACATGAACTGGGGCACCATATACACCTGCCAGGGAACCGCGATCGTGGCCACATAAGCCAGGAACAGCACATTCCTTCCACGGAACTGCAGCTTTGAGAAAGCGTAAGCGGCAAAGCTGGAGGTGAACAGCTGCAGGAACGTCACGATCACCGTCAGCTTGACCGTATTCATGGTAAAGCGGGCCAGCGGGATCTTTGTCCAGATGTCGACGTAATTGCGGAACTGAGGATCGGCGGGCAGCCACTTGAAGGGAATCACAAAAATGTCCTTGTTGTATTTAAGCGACGCGGACAGCATCCAGACAAAGGGGATCAGCATGATGAACGCCAGCAGGGCGAGCAGGATATAGACCACAGCCATTCCCAGTCTGCGGTTTGCGGTTTTGCTCTTCATATCATCCACCTCCTCAGTCATTGGCATAATTCTTTTCGCCGCCGAACTGGATTAAGGTGATCACCAGCACAATGGCAAACAGAATGATGGCGGACGCCGAGGCCTGGCCCAGCTTCCAGTTGCGGAAGGCTTCTTCGTAGATATAATACACCAGCACGATGGCGCTCTTGTTGATCACGCCGTTGGAACCGCCGGCCAGCATATATACGATATCATACACCTTAAAGCAGTTGATCGTCAGTATGATGGAAACAAAAAATGTGGTCGGGCGCAGCTGAGGGATGGTGACATATCTGAAGCGCTGCAGGGCGTTGGCTCCGTCCAGGCTGGCGGCTTCATACAGATCCTCGCTGATGCCCTGCAGGCCGGCAAGATAGATGACCATATAATATCCCATGTTCTTCCAGACGGAGAACATGATGATAGTGAGCATGACGGTCTTTGGCGCAGCCGCCCATTTGGACGGCGCCATATGCAGGACATTGATCATGAACTGGTTCACAATTCCGCCCTTCGCCGGGGTGAAGAGCATGTTCCACACGGCCGTCACCGCCACCAGGGAGGCGACATAGGGGAAAAAGGTCACGGTGCGCAGGAAATTGCGGCCGCGGATCTTCTGATTCAGCAGGATGGCCAGCCCCAGGGCCAGGGCCAGCGTGATGGGCACGGTGAAAAGGCTGTAAACAAGTGTATTCTTGAGGGAAGACACAAAGCGGTCCTCTGAAAAGATGGTGATGAAATTCGAAAAGCCCACGAATTTCATGGGATTGTTGCCGTCCCATTCCATAAAGGCGATCACGAAAGCGAGAATGATGGGTCCAAGGGTGAAGATGGCAAAGCCGATGAAATTCGGAGCGATGAAAGAATAGGCCACCAGCGCCTGTTTTCTCTTGCGGCGCCTGCGATTTTTCTCGGCCTGTGTCAAAGCTGTATGTGACATTTGATCGGTCCTCCATATAAACGGGGAGACAGGGTAACGTAAGGGAGTTTCCCAGACAGGAAGCTCCAAACAGGGAAGCTTCGTACAGAGAAGCTCCAAGCAGGGAGGCTTCGTACAGGGAGGCTCCAAGCAGGGAAGCTTCGTACAGAAAGGCTTCGTACAGGGAGGCTCCAAGCAGGGAAGCTTCGTACAGAAAGGCTCCAAACAGAGAGGCTTCGTACAGGGATGCTCCAAACAGGGAGGCTTCGTGCAGAGAGACTCCAAACAGAAAGGGGAACGCCGCGGCAGCTTTTATCCTGAGCGGTGTCCCCCGTACATATTCTGCTTTACGATATCAGGGTAATCGCCATGTATATACTGCGGCGAAAAATGTTACCTTCAGTTTCATTGTTCCCGCGGGTATCATGACATGGTCATCCCTGTATGCAGAGACGCGTTTTACTGATTGAGGATTGCCTGAACGCCCTCATTCATGGCCGCGATGCCTTCGTCCACGGAAACGGATTCCGTCATGATCAGATCATGCTGTTCATTCAGGACGGTCTCGATCTCGGAGGATTTATCGCTGGCCGGCATTTCCAGATAAGTATGGGTGGTCTCCAGCGCAGCCTTGGAATTCTCATCCTGCGGGAATCCATCCATGGCGGAGATCAGGTCTACGACCGCATCATTGGTCATGGCCGGGATCGTTCCCGTTGCAGCCAGGACCTCGGCGCCCTCAGCGCCCGTCACGAATTTGATGAAATCCCAGGCTTCATCCTTGTGCGGAGCGGAAACCGGCAGTGCCAGCGCGGTGATGGTGGCGAGAGTGGAACCTGCCTCCACGCCCTCGGCATGCGGATATTTGACCATGCCCCAGTTCGCGCAGTCGGTGTATTCACCGGAAGCGATCTTGCTGATCAGTGTGCCGATAAACCAGGAGCCCTGATTCATCATGGCCACATTGCCCTGGGCGAACGCATCGGAATAATGCAGACCCTGGGTCTTGAGGGTCGCGTAATCCTGGCAGATCTCATCGGTCTGCTGGGCGAGCACCATCTCATAATAAGGCTTCGTGAATTCATAATCGCCGTCCAGAGCGGTATGCTGTCCGTCCAGGATGCCATCCAGCTGCACGGTGGATCTCCAGGTGTGATAATGGGCACCATAGACCTCCTGGCCCGGCGTATTGTCCGCAACGGACCTGGCCAGCGCGTCATATTCTTCCCATGTCATGTCGTTGGTGGGATAATCCACACCGGCATTGTCGAAGACGTCTTTATTATAATACAGGACCCAGATGTCCGAACGGAAAGGCAGCTCATATAATGCGCCGTCGATGGTCACCTGATCCGTGATGCCGCTGTACTGCGCCAGATCGATGCCGTCCTGCTCGATCTTTTCGCCCAGAGGCTCCAGCACACCCTTGTTGACCAGCGTCACATAACCCGGGACATCCTTGATGGTCACTACATCAAAATCGGAACCGGATCCGGAAAGCTGTGTGCCCAGAACCGTGCTGTAATCCGTGGAACCCAGATCCACCATCTCGATCTTGACGCCGGGATGAGCCTCCTCGTATGCCGCGATCAGTGGTTCATAATAAACGGTGCTGGAAATATCCCACAAAGCCCACTTCAGAGTAACCTCCTCCTCAGCCTGCACCGTGAGAGCTCCCGCCAGGGAACCAACAGCCATAGCTGCCGCCAGAACCACGCTGAACAACCTTTTCTTCATCATTTGTGAAAACCTCCCTCCTGAGTCTGCGCCGGCATTACGCATGCGCATGTAATAGTGAACCGTGAAACTGATTGTCTCTGGAGTTTATTGTAGAATCAAAAGGAAAGAAAAGGAATGCAGAATTTATATGCAAATATGTGGAAAATCGGCAGGTGGCGGACAACATGTCATATTTTTTGATAAACA
>JAFWDX010000186.1 GCA_017515945.1 Blautia sp.
GCAGTAGACAGAGGCAAAGCCGCCGAGATGTCCCGCAAGTTCAAGAAAATGGACTTCGACTTCAATGATTATCTCACCAGCATGGAGCAGATGAACAACATGGGCGGGATCTCCAGTATCCTCAGCATGCTCCCCGGTGTGGGAAACAAATCCAAAGAGCTCGAAGACATGATCGATGAATCAGCCATGGAACGGACCAAAGCGATCATCCTTTCCATGACTCCACAGGAGCGTTCCAATCCCTCGATCCTCAACGTTTCGAGAAAGAACAGGATCGCAAGAGGCGCAGGCGTGGATATCACTGAGGTCAATCGCCTTGTGAAACAGTTTGAGCAAAGCAAAAAGCTGATGAAACAGATGCCCGGGATGATGGGCGGCAAGGGAATGGGCGGCAAAAAAGGCCTTTTCCGTCTGCCTTTCTGAAACAGTGACACAGGTATATGATCAGCATCCGCTGGTTTATAGATATATTTTAATTTAATTCATTCATTATTATTATCGGAGGAAGAAAAAATGGCAGTTAAGATCAGACTCAGAAGAATGGGCAAAAAGAAATCTCCTTTCTACAGGATCGTCGTGGCGGATTCCCGTGACAAACGTGACGGCAGATTTATCGAAGAGATCGGCACTTATGATCCCAACCAGGAGCCCAGTGCATATAAGATCGACGAAGAAGCAGCCAAAAAGTGGCTCTCCGTCGGCGCACAGCCCACTGATGTCGTCGCCAGGCTCCTCAAACAGGCCGGTATCGAGAAATAATTTAATGCCGTGCCCTATGGAATAGTTTGTATAACTGTGAAGGAGCGTAACTGTGACTGAACAGTTATCAGTTTGCCGGACAGGGAGGCATGTGATGAAAGAACTCGTTGAAGTAATTGCAAAATCTCTTGTGGATCATCCCGAAGAGGTGGTTGTCACCCAGACTGAGAAGGATGATGAGATTGTGATCGAGCTCAAAGTCGGCGCCAGCGATATGGGTAAGGTAATCGGGCGTCAGGGCCGCATTGCCAAAGCGATCCGTACGGTTGTAAAGGCTGCATCCTCCAAGAGCCCGAAGAGAGTTGTTGTAGACATAATGTGAAAAGAAAGAGAAAAGGGGACGCCCGTAGAGGGCGTCCCCTCTGATATTATTCGCGAAAGAGGTTCTCAGCTTAATGGAAGATTATCTTAGAGTTGGCGTTATTACTACGACGCATGGTCTGAAAGGTGAGGTCAAGGTTTTCCCGACGACAGATCCGGAGCGGTTTGAAAGCCTGCGTTATGTGCTGATCAGGACAGCAGGGCAGATGCGCCGCCTGGATGTGGCCGGATATCGCTTTTTCAAGAACCTGGTCATACTGAGATTTGCCGGGATCGATTCGATCGATCAGATCGAAAAGTATAAAGGACATGATCTGTGGATCGCGCGTGAAGACGCGCAGGAGCTGGAGGATGGCGAATATTATATAGGCGATCTGATCGGGATGGAGGTCTGGCTTGAGGACGGCACCCGGCTGGGCACGGTCCGCGATGTCCTGGAAACAGGAGCCAACGATGTGTATGAAGTTGTGACTGCAGACGGGGAAGAGATCCTGCTGCCGGCGATCGATGACTGCATCCGTGAGATCGACTTGGAAAACAACCGGATGACCATTCATCCGATGAAAGGACTGCTTTCATGAATTTCCATGTACTTACGCTTTTCCCGGAGATGATCCTGGACGGCATGCATACCAGCATAATCGGCAGAGCCATGGAAAAAGATCTGCTGACCATCGAGGCTGTCAACATCAGGGATTTTGCGTTTAACAAGCATCAGAAGGTTGACGATTATCCCTATGGGGGCGGAGCGGGGATGCTGATGCAGGCGGAGCCGGTCTACCTGGCGTGGGAATCCGTGGCTTCAAAGCTGGCTGCGCGTCCGCGTACCGTCTATCTGACACCCCAGGGGAAAGTTTTTGATCAGAAGATGGCGGTCGAGCTGGCGCAGGAAGAGGATCTGATCTTTCTGTGCGGGCATTATGAGGGAATCGATGAACGTGTGCTCGAGGAAGTGGTGACGGACCCGGTTTCCATCGGCGACTATGTGCTCACGGGTGGAGAACTGCCGGCCATGGTCATGATGGATGCCATCTCACGGATGGTTCCCGGCGTGCTGACAAACGCCGCTTCCGGTGAATCGGAGTCTTTCTCTGAAAACCTTCTGGAGTATCCACAGTACAGCAGGCCTGAGGTATGGCATGAGAGGGCGGTTCCTCCTGTCCTGCTCTCCGGTCATCATGAGAATGTGGATAAGTGGAGGAGAGAACAGTCCGTGATCCGCACGGCGATGTACCGGCCTGACCTGCTGGGAAAGGCAAAGCTGTCGCCAAAGGAGTGGCAGCTGGTCCATGAACTGAAAAAGAAAACCGTAACTGAGAAGGAGTCTGAGACTGAACAGTTGCAGAAAGCCATATCCGGGCAGGAGGAGAAAGATGAAAACATCTGATTTTTATTATGAACTTCCGCAGGAGCTGATCGCCCAGGATCCGCTATCCGACAGATCCGCCTCCCGGCTGATGGTGCTGCAGGCAGACAGCGATGAACCTGTGCACCGCCATTTTTATGATCTGCCCGATTATCTGCATGCCGGGGACTGCCTGGTGATCAATGATACCAGAGTCATACCGGCCAGGCTTTACGGAACGCGTGAGGGAACAGGTGCCCTGATCGAGATCCTCCTGCTGAAGCGTGAGCAGGGAGACGTATGGGAATGCCTGGTACGCCCCGGCAAAAAAGCCCGCCCCGGTACCAGGATCATATTTGGAGACGGTGTGCTGACCGGAGAGATTCTGGACATTGTAGAAGACGGCAACAGAAAGATCCATTTCGTATATGAAGGGATCTTTGAGGAAATCCTTGACCGACTCGGAGAAATGCCGCTGCCGCCTTATATCACACATCGGCTTGAAGACCGTGAGCGTTATCAGACGGTCTATGCGAAGCATGAGGGATCGGCAGCCGCGCCGACAGCCGGTCTGCACTTTACACCGGAGCTTCTGGAAAAAATCCGCCAGATGGGCGTTGAGATCGTGCATGTGACCCTGCACGTGGGGCTGGGGACCTTCCGCCCGGTCAAGGTGGAGGATGTCACAGCTCATCACATGCATTCGGAATACTATTCGATCGAAGCAGAAGAAGCAGAAAAGATCAACCTGACCCGCCGCCGCGGCGGCCGGATCATCGCTGTGGGGACCACGAGCTGCCGTACGCTGGAGTCTGCCGCCGATGAAAACGGCATGATCCATGCTGGAAGCGGATGGACGGATATCTTCATCTATCCGGGCTATCGGTTCAAAGCCATAGACTGCCTGATCACCAACTTCCACCTGCCGGAATCCACCCTGCTCATGCTCGTGAGCGCCTTTGCGGGGAGGGAAAGGATCCTGAAAGCGTATCGGACAGCAGTGGAGGAGAGGTACAGGTTCTTTTCCTTTGGAGATGCGATGTTTCTTGAGAAAAAGGAGTGAACCATGGGGTCAGGCCCCGGGAACAAACTGTGAACGGAATGTTCATGA
>JAFWDX010000187.1 GCA_017515945.1 Blautia sp.
ATATTTTTATCGTGGAGGACGAGGAGAAGCTGGCCCGATTCGTTGAATTGGAACTGCTCCATGAGGGATACACTGTGTCCAAATGCGGCAACGGCCGGGAGGCTTTGGAAAGGGCGGAAAAAGAGAATTTTGATCTGATCCTCCTGGATATCATGCTGCCCGGGCTCAATGGTCTGGAGGTCTTGCGCAGGCTGCAGAAGGATCATCCTACCCCCTGCATCCTCCTGACGGCCCGCGATGCGGTCATGGACAAGGTTTCGGGACTCGATGCCGGTGCGGTGGATTATATTACCAAGCCCTTTGCCATCGAGGAGCTCCTGGCCCGTATTCGCGTAGCGCTTAAACTCCACGGTAATCCGCAGACCGCGCAAACTGCACCGGACACAGAGGACGGGATCCTCAGATGGGGGCAGTTATGCCTGGACGACCGCAGGCATATAGTGCGCTATGGTGAAGAAGAGATCGTTCTGACAAACAGGGAATTCCTGATGCTCAGATGCCTGCTCGAAAATCAGGATATCGTGCTCTCCAGGGATACGCTGATCGACCGGGTATGCGGGTATGAATATGTCGGAGAGACCAATCTGGTGGATGTGTATATCCGCTATCTGAGATCAAAGATCGACGACCGGTTCGGGGTTAAAATGATCCATACGATCCGGGGCGTCGGGTATGTGATTAAGAGTATAAAATAAGCTGATTGTGACTGAACAGTTACAGCAGAATGAATGAAAGACCGGCTTCCTGCCACGGGTGGGACGGTTTTCTGTATGGAAGCATACAGGAAACCGTCCCATATGTGGCAGGAAGCCGGTCTCATTCGTTTTTACAGGTTGATCTCCCTGCCCAGGATCTCCCGGATCCGTTCACACTGCTCCGGGGTGGCGGGAGGCATGGGGAAGGTGCAGCAGCTGTCCGCGATGATCCCGCGGATCTTTGCCGCTTCCTTGATGATCGGGACAAACAACGGCCCAACTGAATAGATGTCGAACAGCCGGTTGATGGTCTGCTGACCGCGGGCGATGCCCGCCGTATCATCCTCGCGCATGGCACGGATCCAGGCGGTGCAGATCTCCGGTACGATATTGGAGAGACCGCCGATGATGCCGTTGCCTCCGGAGAGAACATTATGGGCGGCATTGTCGTCAAAGCCGGAATATACCTCAAAGTCCGGATATACGGACTTTACGACCTTGATCAGTTCCCGGGTGTGATCCATGCCGCTGATGGTATCTTTGATACCCTTCAGATTGTCATGCTTCTGTCTCAGGGCAAGCACGGTCTCAGGTGCGATGGTATAGCCTGTTCTGTCCGGGAAATTGTACAGATAAACAGGCCCGTCGATCTGGGTGAGCAGGCTGTCAAAATAAGTGAACAGCTGGTCATCCTTCATGGGGAAGTAATAGGGACCGATGATCATGACCGCGTCAGCGCCGAGGGTCAGAACCTCCCGGGAAAAGGGCACGATATGATCAGATATCATGTCCGATGTTCCGATGATGCATTTTGTGCGGTGCGCGATCGTCTTTATGGCGAATCGTGCCAGTTCCTGCCGCTGCTCAAAAGTCATGGCAAAGAACTCACCGATGCTGCCGTTTACAAGTATCCCGTCGATCCCGTTGCGGATCAGGTTTTCATAAAGGGAAGCCTGGCTTTTCAGATCAAGGTTCCCGTTTTGGTCAAAAATGGTGATGGCGGGGGTGATATAGCTTGCGTTCATACAGGTCCGGATGCCTCCTTTTTGTCGTTTCCTTGTCCTTTTTCTTTGAGCTCATCCAATGTTTTTTTGTTTTGCTTCAGATGATCGACCATGGCCTTGCGTGCTGCGTCCGGGTCGTGGGCGGCAATCGCGTCCACGATCGCCCGATGCGTGATGATCGTCTCTGTAAGCAGGATGTTTTTATTAAGTGTACCGAAAAGATCCACAGAATATGTAATAACGGGGATCAGATTCGGGACTACGTCATTTCTGGTGCATCTGGCGATACTGATATGAGCTTTATATCATCAGGCAGGTGATTGATGCCCTGCAGGATATCCTCCTCGACCTGGCGGCATTTTGCCCGGATCATTTCGATATCCTCATCTGTCGCCCGCTCGGCCGCCATAGCCGCGACCCAGGGCTCCAGCTCCATCCGGACCTCCAGCAGGTCAAAGGCAAGCTTTAGCCTGTCCGGGTAAAAAGCGAAGCCGAAGGGATCATCGACCATTCCCGGATTTTTGGAGATAAAGGTTCCCTTGCCACGGCGGATCGTCAGGACATTGCGCGCAGCCAGGATCTTTACGGCCTCGCGGATGGTGCCCCGCCCGACATTGAGCAAAGAACCCAGTTCAAACTCATTGGGGAGTTTATCCCCGCTCTTAAGATCACTGGAGATGATAAGCTGTGTGATCTGCTGCGCGACACGTTCAGGGAGTGCCTTGTGTGACGATGTGACATTCTGGAAACCGGATTCATCCATAGCTGTACCTGTTTTTCATTTATTCCCATATGGTTGAAAGTGAACGTAACTGTCAGGAACCCTGCGGCAGAGCAGTTACGTGGAAACGGCAATTCGTGTGGAATTGCCGGAAAACTACAGGATAATTTTAGATGATTCCACCGGTAAAGTCAATAGAGTCACGGAGAGTGGCGTCTCCGGTTAATATTCACGGTGTAACCGGAAGTGCTATCGTGTAACCGGACGCCGGGCTGTGTGATGTTTTGATGCAGGCAGAGCCGGATGAATCCCCCGGTGTGACCACTAAAGTCTGATGGGGTCAGGCCCTCCAAACATTCTGTGAACAGCGTTCATGGTTTGTTCAT
>JAFWDX010000188.1 GCA_017515945.1 Blautia sp.
CCCCCTGACTCATGAAGGAACCCGGCCCCCCTGACATATCACGCCTCCGCTGCGGCATCCGCCACATCCGGCGTCCCAGCTTCCACCGGCATCTGTACTGTCGGCTCTGATCCTGTCTGCGCCGGCGCTGTTTCGATCCTGGGCTGAGCGGGCTCTGTTTTCACGACCGGCTTGCTCTCCTGCGTCCCTGCACCCGGAGCGTTAACATTGACCGTGATCTGCATGGCTCCGCCGCCCATCGGCACGGAAATACCTGCATCCGGTCCGCCTGCGCGGTCATAGACTACACTGTCGCCGTTATCATTTGTCGTACCGCCTCCGACTGCCTCCAGGAGACTGTGCAGCATCTCCGGATCCAGCTGGCCTCCCGCCACCTGATCCAGGCCGCGGATGGCATATACAGTAGAAGCATTTTTCTGCAGGAGCTTGAGCACCTCAGCGATCGTCAGAAAGATAAAGCCTGTGAAGATCACCCCGACGCCAATTCCGATGACCAGCTCCAGCGTAAAAGCATCGATATACGCTTCTCCGAACATTTCATTAAAGGTACCCACACCCGCATAGGCCAGCGCGGAAAAGACTGTCAGGACTCCGCCAAGACACCAGGTCAGAATGGCCAAGACTGTGTAAATCGTCGCTATAGCATTCTTTCTGTTGGACTGGATCGGCTCCATGGTCACCTGTTTTTCGTTATAAGCCATAAAAAATGTCCTCCTTCTGCTGAATTATCTGCCAATTATGACTGATTCCTGAGACGGTGTCCTTTAACGGTCACAATAAAAAAGCCTTTTTTCCGTCCCGTTTCTGTCTGTCTCTTTTCATACCTTGCCTATTCTATCATACTTCCTCTGATTTGACAAACACAGAAAAAGGGTCTATAATCCCCAACTGTTCGAGAGTGACACAGTTTTGTAATATTTATGTAAGTTTTTGTTTCAGATTTCTGTAATCTTTCGGAATGACATAGTCATGAAAGAACAGGAAACCGTTTAACTGACAGAAATGGCAGGCACGATCGAACGGAAGAAATTATATATAATGATATCCCGTAACTGTGAAGGAGCTTGTGACTGAACAGTTACGATATCCCTTTCTGTCAGTGTTTGAGAGGAGTGATTTATATATGAAGAAACCAGCAGATACATTGAAGGCTTTTACGATCCTGAGCGGTGCGCTCATGCTCGCGTGCATGCCGGTTCAAGGAAGCGAGCTCATGGCACAGGAGATCCAGGCTGCGGGAGAAGCCAAGGCCAGGGAAAACGAGGAAGCATACGCAGCCATGCTCTCTGAACTGGATTTCATATCCGATGATGACGATGAAACTGAAATATCATCTGAAGATATGAGTGATCAGGATGAGAATGAGACGTCTGTGGATGGGGAGAAAGATACAGACAACGATTCTGACACAGATGATGGGAGCAACGCTGACGACTTCACCAGTTCCTGGGACGGACCGGTGCTCACCGCCTGGGCAGGGACCGTGATGGGGCCAAGCGGCAAGGAAACCTATTATAACCTGGATATGTCCGGTGTCGTCGCGATCATGCGCGGTATGGGCAATAACGATGAGTACTGGGTAAGGGAAGACGGCTGCAAGATGCTGGGCGACTATATCATGTGCGCAGCCAACCTCGATGTGCATCCCAGGGGGGCTCTGGTGGAAAGCAGCCTTGGCACCTGTATCGTATGTGATACCGGCGGCTTTGCGTATGGCAATCCTTATCAGCTGGACATCGCCACTACCTGGTAATGATGGAAAATGAGTCACGGGGACAGGTTCTTGATGAGTCACGGGGACAGGTTCCTTGACTCACACTCAAGTGTGAGTCAAGGAACCTGTCCCCGTGACTCATTCCTCAAACGGCTTACGCAGAACGCTGACCCCGATCCCGATGGAGTCCACGCTGACATGGCAGGCAATGCTGCAGGCCAGGCGGTTATAAAATGTATGGTAGTCCGGAAATGCCGTTCTAACGGCCTCAAGCCATTCCGCTTCATCATCCGGCGACTTGAAAGTCCCTGCCGCTCCTACAGAGATCCGTTCGGCGGGCACACCACCAAATCGGGTGCGGATATCGTCCGCGATGGCGTCCAGCATCTTTCTTTCGCTGTGCCGTATACCCCTGGCTTTTGAAAAGGTGTCCAGTTTACCCCCCTGGATCGTCAGCACCGGTTTGAGATGCATGACAGTGGCGATCGCCGCGGCTGCCGTTGTGACACGACCACTTTTCCTGAGAAGCTCGAGTGAATTTACAGTGATATAAATACTTGAGTCGTAAGCATGCTCTGTGAGCCAGTCGCAGATCTTCCGGCCGGTCATGCCCTCTGCCGCCATATCCCTGGCCTCCAGGACCGAGTCACGCAGGGTAACGGAAATCCTGTGGGTATCCGCCACAAAGACCCTGCCGTCGTATTCTGCCGCGAGAGCCTGCGCAACGCTGCATGAGCTGCTCAGTCCGCTGGACATCGGAATATACACGATCTCATCAAACCCTCCGGCCAGGATATCATCCCACATCTCTGTAAGGCTCCCCGGAGACGGCTGTGAGGAGGATACATCTATACCGGCCTCGATTGCCTGGTAAAGCATCTCATGGGTGACATTCACCCCCTCCAGATAATCTTTCCCGTCAATTATGACCGGCATGGGAAGAACAAACAGACCGTATGCACGTCCCTCATCTACCGAAATGCCGCTGTTGGTATCGGTCATGATCGCAGTTTTCATAAAATTTCACACTCCGTGTTATCATGAGCCACACATACAAAATATGGAACACAAAGGACAGAGGCCTGTGATGAACGGCACAGAGGAGCACCTGCTGTGTTCCATAATATTACATGCGTTTTTACAATCTGATCCATACCCGCGGAGTATTCTTTTTCATATATTTGTTACTGTTCATATATAATTAATTCCCCGCTGAGTACGACTAAAGTTTATCATATCAGAAAGAAAGCGACAATCTTTTTTTTACCTTCCTCATTCCTTCCTGAAAATCCTGAGTCCATACTGCTCATCGATCAGCGTATATCCCTTTTCTGCATAAACCTCATCAAAGCTGTACTCTGAACTGGCGTTCAGAATATAGTAATCCGAATCCGGTAGCGAAGCATTATAATCATACAGCTCCTCAAGGTGTGAAAGATGCGGTACCAGAAAGCTGTCAGCCGTGACAGATCCGTCTGGTGTAAAGCTCTTCAGAAACGCATCTTTGTCATCCATCATCTCCCTGTTCTCTCGATAGTTCCTGATATAGCGGATATATCCGTCTCCTTTATAGGTGTAGGACAAAAGTATGCCAGCACAGATACAGGTCAGGCAGACA
>JAFWDX010000019.1 GCA_017515945.1 Blautia sp.
GAACCTGTCCCCCTGACTCATGGAACCAGACCCCTTAACTCATTTCAGTCTTCCTGTATTTTAATGTTCCCCATGTCTGTCTGTGCGGTCAGCTTTTTGCCGCCGTTCCCTTTTGTTTCATAAGATTTCGAGACTTTTTCGCCGTTCACGTGTACATTTCCCATGCTGGTCGAAAGGGAGAGGTCCATGTTTTCGACGGGCTCTGTCAGGGATATTTTGATATTGCCCATGTCCGATCCGGCGGTCATTGTATCGAAGGTACAGGTGTCCACTTTGATGTTCCCCATGTTCGCGTCCATGGTGACATCGCCGCATTCGCAGCCGGAGGCGGTGATGTTGCCCATGTCTGCATGGACGTCGAGCTGCCCGGGCTTCAGATCCGTGAGCGTGACGTTGCCCATATTCAGCTGCAGATCTGCTTTCTCCAGGGAGGTGCCCTGCGCAATGGTGAGGGTGATCTTTCCTCCCTGTCTGACTCTCAGGAAGGGAAGAAAACGCCAGGATTTTTTCCGTCTTTCGTTAATTTTCAGGACACCGTTGTCGATTTCATAGGTGATCTCGTCGTTTTTATCGGCTTTGGACGTCAGCGTGGAGGTCTTGCCGGAGGTGATCTCGAGGTTGGTCGTTTCCGCGGTGACCTTCACCTGGGTGAAGGAACCGAGCTCCTGGGAGGATTCGGTCAGTGAGTTTGAGTAGCTGTTAGTGTATGTGTCGTCCGGATCGTCAGACGACGCACCGAAGCTGCCGATCTGTACGCCGGCGATATGGACAGCTGAACCGACCAGAATTGCGCAGACGGTGATGATCGTGAGAATGGTCAGATAGGGTGTTCTCCATTTATTCATGATGTGTTCCTCCCTTGTTTTTTTTTCAGTTCTGATCCCGCAGGCCCCAGATATTCTTGAGAAGGCTGGCGATCACGCCGGCGATGGGCCAGATGATCCAGCTTTTCCACCACTGGAAGGTGAGGAAGCTGTAAATCAGGTAAATGCAGGTGACGGTCGACCAGTAAACGGACATGATGGATTTCCCTTTATCGTTAGTGGAACGGAACTCCGTCTGGGAGGGGACATAGCTGCCTCCGACAGAATGTTCGTTATTCAGCTTCAGGATTTTTTTGAAGCTTTTTTCCCGGCCGTCGATGGTGACGAGGATCAGTACGCCTGCGCCGACCATGACCAGGAGAAGGACGACGCTGATGGCCGAGAGGAGGTCGCCCAGCTCGAGATATCCGATGATGAGGACGGGAACGAAGCACAGGGAGCACAGGAGGATCCCGATGGTCCGCAGCAGGGCGTTGGTGCTGCGGCTGCTCTCCCGAAGCTGTTGTACGTATTCACAGGTCGCATAATCGGCGCGGTATGTCTGGCGCATGCCTTTCCAGCGTTCCATGATGGAGGAGGAATATACGGAAAAGCCGACGACGGCGGCGATGCAGCCGCACAGGAAGATCAGGCCGCGCAGCAGGGCGGCTTTGCCATCTCCGGCTCCGGGCATGTCGGCGACGGTGCCGCCGATGATCACGCCAGAGGCGCAGATGATCGCGAAGAAAGCGACCAGGCCGTGCATGAAAGCGGCGGCCGCGCTGTCGGCCAGGTATTCTCTGGCTTCATCGAGGGACAGGATCATTCGGTTATCGTCCTCCTGTCCGCGGAGGATGCTCTGGATCCCGAGTGTCTCTGCCAGCTCATCCAGATTGCCGAACTCGGAGATGACGGTGCCGACCGCCTCGTTTTCACTCTTGCCCTCCTGTATCAGCTCATGGAATTTATCCTCCATCATCTGGCCGAGTTCCGTCTTTGCCCGCCGTACCTCGGGAGTATTGGGCAAGGTGGAAAACATAGATTCCAAATATGTTCTGATCGTATCCATTGTTCATCCTTTCCGGACAACCGTGGTGTCCTGAATGGTCCCGATGCGCAGGCGGCCTGTCGTGAACCGGCTGACCACCTCCTGTGTCAGCTGCCATTCCTCACATTTGAGTGTGTAGTATTGTTCACCCTCGGGGGTGATCTGGTAGTAGGTACGTCTCTTGCCGTTGTCCGCGTTCTGTGAGAAGGAGGTAACGTATCCGTTTTTCTCGATCCGGGTGAATGCGGAGTACAGCGTGGTCTCCTTGATCGTGTACTTCTCCATCGAGATCTCACGGATCCGCCGGGAGATCTCGTATCCATAGGATGGTCCGTCGAGGAGGATGAACAGGATCATGGTGTCGATGTATCCTCTGATGACATCGCTGCTGATTTGATTCATTTTGCCTCCATTCCTACGGCTGTCGTACTATGCGTGTCGTAGTATGCCTGTCGTGGTAAATATACTACGTCTGTCGTAGGTTGTCAAGAGGGATTTATGAATGAGTCAGGGGGACAGGTTCCTTGACTCATTCATGGAACCTGTCCCCCTGAGACTTATCGCGTGGCGACTTTACATAGTCAAACTTCCCTGTTAGACTGAAAAACACCTGCTGATAACAGCAGGTGAGGAGCACTGCAAGCTGCGAGGCAGGCGGTTGGCCTACTTGCTTCCGAGAGGAGGTGAGAGCTTATGCCTATTACTCTGACATGGCACGTGTTTGGTTATACCTTCACGTTAACCATAAAGAAGAAAAGCAACAACCGCCACTCGGCCAAGTGACGGTTGTTTAAAGTAATTTAGCAATTTGTCCGAAAACCGGGGCCAACCGCTTGTCGCAGTGCTCCTTTTTCAATTATCATTATAGAGTTTTAAGGAGTTTCTGTCAAGATGAGTTGTGGGGACAGGTTCCATGAATGAGTCAGGGGGACAGGTTCCTTGACTCATTCTAGAATACCCTGTCTGCGTATCTGACTGTGTCCATCGCTTCTTTCGCGTAATAGTCCGCGCCGATGCTGTCTGCGTAGGCCTGGGTCATGACGGCTCCTCCAACGACAACTTTGGTGTCAGGTTTGCGTGCGCGGAGGAGGCGGATGGTCTCTTCCATGCTGACCACGGTGGTGGTCATCAGGGCGGAGAGGCCGACGAGGGAAATGTTTTGTTCGATGGCGGTGTCGACGATCCGTTCGGGAGGCACGTCTTTGCCGAGGTCCAGGACTTCGTAGCCGTAGTTTTCCAGCAGGACTTTTACGATGTTTTTGCCGATGTCGTGGATGTCACCTTTGACGGTGGCGAGTATGATCCTGCCTTTGACCTGTTGCGGGGAGGCGCTGAGGGCGGCTTTCACCGGGTCGAAGGCGGCCCGGGCGGCTTCCGCGCTGATGAGCAGCTGGGGAAGAAAGACGGTCCCTTTTTCAAAGCCTTTTCCGACGAGGTCGAGGGCGGGAATGATCTGGCTGTTTACGATGGCAAGCGGATCTGCGCCCTGGGCGATCTGGCGGGCTGCTTCGTTTCCTGCTCTTTCGGACATGCCATGTCGGATGGCGTCCATGAGGGGCGTGGGACGGCCGGCGGGAATTGGCGACGGGCTGGAGGACGTTGAACCGGAGCCGGTATTCCCGGTCATCACCGAGCCTGCAGTCCCGGATTCTGCCGAGCCTGAAGTTCCGGGCATCGCCGTGTCGGAACTGCCGGATGCAGGCATGCGGGCAGCCTTGGGCAGCAGGCCGAAGCCGAGGTCAGCTTTATCGTTGTAGGCCTCAATATACCGCATGCAGTTCCCGTCAAGGTCATTCAGCGCCAGAAAGGCTCTGTAGGCAGCCATCATGGCTGTGCTGTTCGGGTTCATGATGGCGCAGGAAAGCCCCTCCCGCA
>JAFWDX010000189.1 GCA_017515945.1 Blautia sp.
AACCGTCCCCGCGTGTCACATCCTGTCCGGTGCAGAGAAGCCAAGGAGATCGATGCCGGTCTCGAGGACTTTTCTGGTGAGAAGCAGGAGGGCTATATAGGATGCCTGGCGGCCGGAATCTTCCTCCGCAAGGATCCGGGTCTCATGGTAAAAGCTGTTCAGCGCGTTGGATACTTCATAGATGTATGCGCAAAGTCTGTGAGGAGCTCTTTCTTCACAGGCATTTTCAACAGCCGGCGCAAAGCCGGCGAGGGAAAGCATCAGGGCCTTCTCGCTCTCGCTGACGGGAGGCAGGATCTGAGCCGGACTGCAGGCAGCCGGTTTCGCATCCGGATGTTCTTCACTGAATCGTGTCAGGATCGATTTGATCCGGACGATGGTATACAGGATATACGGACCGGTATTGCCTTCAAAGGAGGTAAAGCGGTCCACATCAAAGATGTAATCCTTTGTGGCCTGGTTGGAGAGATCACCGTATTTGATGGCTGCAAGGCCTACCACCTGGGCGGTACCGCGGGCATCGGTGTCTTTTACGCTCCGGTTTTCGACGATTTTGGTATACATTTCATCTTCGATATCCCGGATCAGGTTTTCCAGGCGCATGACACCGCCTTCTCTGGTCTTGAAGGGTTTGCCGTCCTTTCCGTTCATTGTGCCGAAACCAAGGAATCGCAGGTCGGTTTCCGGTTTCACGAGACCGGTCCGACGCGCGCATCGGAAGACCTGGATGAAGTGAAGCTCCTGGCGTTTGTCCACCACGTACAGAATCTCATCCGGATCGTACAGCTTCATCCGCTCCAGGATCGTAGCCAGATCCGTAGTCGTATACAGTGCGGCTCCGTCGGATTTGAGGAGCATGCAGGGGGGTACCTCTTTGGTATCCTCCTCTTCGCGCACATCCACCACCAGCGCGCCCTGATCCTCATAGGCAAAGCCCTGTTCCCGCATGCTGCGGACCATGTCCGGGATATAAGACTGCACATCGGACTCTCCTTTCCAGAGATCGAAGGAGACGTCCAGCTTTTCATAATTTTTATGCAGATCCTCGACGGATACCTGCAGGATCTGTTTCCACAGGGCTATATATCCTCTGCGGCCCTGCTGCATTTCATGCGTCGCTGCCAGGGCTTCCTGGCGGTACTCCTCGTCCTCTTTTGAACGGGCGCTGGCGCAGGGATATATTTCCTCCAGTTCACCGATGGTAAAGGGTGCCTCCTGAGGGTATTCTCCCTCATAGGCAGGATCAAAATAGACCAGCTCCGGTTTTCTCTTATGCAGCTCTGTGATGATCAGCCCCATCTGCAGGCCCCAGTCGCCCAGGTGGATATCGCCGATGACCGTATGTCCGAGATACCGGCAGAGCCGTTTGATGCTCTCGCCGATGATGGCGGAGCGCAGGTGTCCCACATGCAGCGGCTTGGCCACATTCGGGCCGCCGTAATCGAGGATGATCTTTCTGGGAGAAGCGGCGGTTTCCACTCCGAGCTTTTCCATAGTACCCATTTCTGCCAGAAATCCGGCCAGAAACGTCCCGCTTACGTCAAGGTTGATAAAGCCCGGCTTCACAGCCTCTGCTTTGTCAAATACAGGGCTGTGCGCCAGGCGGGCAGCCACATCCTGAGCGATCTGGATCGGAGCCTTGTGATAGCGCTTTGCGCCGGCCATCGCTCCGTTACACTGATATTCGCACAGATCAGGACGGTTTGAAACCGTTACCCTGGCCAGCTCCGCGTCATATCCGGCACCTTCAAAGGCCTGTGCCAGTTCCGTCTCCATGCGTTGCAACAATTTGATCATAAATTTTTCTCTCCTGAACATTCAACTCATGTAACTGTTCAGCAAATATCTCCTTCACAGTTACCTCTCATTCACTCCTAAGTGCGTCGATCGGGTTCAGATTTGCAGCCTGAACAGAGGGCAGCAGCCCAAAGATGATCCCGATCAGCATGGAGAATCCCACGGCCACAAAGATAGCCGGTATGCTGATGGCCGTGGGGGCATCCGTCACCCCCGCGATCACCCTGGAAAGCGCAATTCCCAGGACCACCCCGATCATGCCCCCGATGCTGGTCAGCACAGCGGCCTCTGTGAGGAACTGCAGCTGGATCGTGCTCTTCTTGGCACCGATGGCTTTTTTCAGACCGATCTCCTTGGTTCACTCCGTGACGGATACGAGCATGATATTCATCACACCGATCCCGCCTACCAGCAGGGAAATGCTGGCGATCCCGATCAGCTGGTTATTGGTGCTCTCACTCAGCTGCTGGCTCTGCCGGACACGCTCCATGATATCATTGGCTTTATACCTGAAATTGGACTTCGTGTCAACCCCTTCATTCAGGAGTTTTGCCACATCATTTCCGGCCTTGCTCATGTTGTCGGTGCTGTCCGCCTTGATAATTACATTCTGCGGCTGGTCAAATTTGTTGGCGATCGGCCAGTCCGCGGACGGGATCATGATCGTCCCGTTCACACTGTTATACAGCTGGGAATAGTCTTCATAGCTGTTGATCCTGGGCGAAAAATTTTCGTCCTGGACTACTACGCCGACAACGGTAAAGGGATCTGACCCGATCTCGAGAATCTTTCCCAGGGGATCCTCCCCGGGGAAGATCGTTTCCGCGGCATTGCTGTCCACCAGTACGACCTTGCGGAATTTTTCGTAATCCCTCTGTATAAAGGGTCTGCCTGTGCGCACAATATAGCCGCAGGTCGACAGGTACTGGTCATCGATGCCCAGCATGGTACCGCCTGAAAAGGACGTATTCTCATAGTAGACATTATATGTATTGGTACTGCTGTAATAAAAGGTTGCGCTGGTCACATGATCCACCCGCAGGACCGCGTCCTTTTGTTCCTGATTGAGCAGGGGCGGTTTTGCGGTCGTGCCGAAGCTGTACTCCGAGTCGTATGTGCTGTCGCCGTCATACAGCTCTATGGTCACGGTATTGTTCCCGGCACCGATGAGCTGCTCCTTGATCTGTTCGCTGGTTCCCTTGATCGTCGAGACTATAGCGATAATGGATGCGATCCCGATAATAATACCAAGCATCGTCAGAAAGGATCGCATTTTGTGGGACCAGATCCCCTGAAAGGCGAGGCGTATGTTTTCTATCATACCGAAAAATCCTCCATCTTAATAGCTGCCATAGATGACATCCGATGAGACCTCCACCGTTTTTGCTCCCTCCGTCACAGTCTCTCCATACGGAAAAGCGATCAGATCATCTCTGCGCAGCCCGGCTCCGATCAGGACACTGTATCCGCTGTCCACATTCGCTTTGACGGAAACATACTGCTTTTTAAGCACGCCGCCGTCATCTTTATAGACATAATAGTTGCCATTTTCCGAACGGACAAAGGCTTTTTCCAGGACTATCCCCTTGGAATCGTCTGAAGCCTTCTGCATGGTCACATTCAGCCAGTCCGAATCGCTGACCTTCACATCCTTGTCCAGAATATTGGCTGTAAATGTATAATAGGACACGTTCGGGTTGCCTTCACTGAAGATCCCTGCGCTTCCGGAGGCGGCAGGATATTCCGAGATGTCCATGACTTCTGCCTCAAAGCTGCCGCCGCTCGTCCAGTTCATACAATTGAGACGGGTTCCAACGACCACATCATCCAGCAGCAGCTCGCTGACCGAACCCCGGACAAAATAGCCCTCGCCGCTCTTGATGGTCATAAGGTTGCCGCTGGTGGCATCCGCAGACAGCTTTGAAACTGTTCCGTCCAGTTTGCTGTAGATCACTTTTTTGGCGACCTGCTTTTCGAGCTTGCTGATACCGATCTCCGATTCGCGCAGATCCAGCTCCAGACTCATGACCTGCGCTTCAAGGGAACGGATCAGCTCGTTTCTGGATATCGTGGTGGATGATGTGGGATCGGAGTCATCCAGATCCCCCAACAGTCCATCCAGATCGTCAAGATCATCCAGCAGATCATCAAGGTCATCGTTATCCATATCCGGATCGGTATATTTAGACGCCCCGTTTACGGTAAAATCCGTGGTGATAAACTGATCGACCGGGCTTATCAGCAGGCTGCCGTTGATCAGATAATACCCGGTGCAGGACAGGGTTCTGTCTGTAAAATCGGCGATCGTGTCATTCTGATGAAACTCCAGCTGGTACCAGTAGCCGCCCTCATGGCGGACCTGGGAACCGTCCGGGCTGTATCCGGCCATGACATTCAGAAAACCGCCGGTCACATAGACCCGTCCTCTGGCACTGCTGCAGAGGTATACAAACGGGTCATTCTCCGAGCCGTTTCCGCACAGCGGAATGGTGCTCCAGTCGATCTGTGTGTAAAAAGCTTCTTCTCCGTCGCCGAGGTCCTTTGCCGCCTCATCGGTGAACTCATCCAGATACACCGGTTCCACCGGCTCATCCGGTCCCGGCGTCGGCGTCGCATAAGGAAGAACGCCTGTCGATCCGCCTGAACCAAATGCATTGACCGGATCCGACGGATCTGACCCTCCTGAGGAAAACCCTTCGTCATCCTCATCCTCCGACCGGTACATGCTCATACCCTCGCCGTCGTCCAGATCCGCCAGTCCGTCCAGCAGGGCATCCAGGTCATCCTCATCCAGGTCATCCTCATCCAGGTCATCCTCATCCAGATCATCCAGACCCGTATCATCGCCGGAGTCATAATCGGTTTCGTCACTTCCGAAACCTGAGTCCGTTTCGTCTGAGCCAAAGGACGAATCATCTGAGCTGAACAGGGCGGACGCCAGCAGAAATATCGGTCTGGTCGCAGCCGCAAAAAAGGAACCGCCGGCAAGCGAGTCAGAAGCATCAGCCAGATCGATATCGTCATCATCGTCCTCCGCGTCATCCGCACTGCTGCCCGTTGACGGCAGAGAATCCTGTGTTCCCATCCCTTCCAGATCCGACTCTGTGATGGCTCCGCCATTGCGCAGTCTCTGCAGCCTGGCCATGGACATGCCCAGGTCGATAGCCATCTTTTCCCTTTTGAGCCGTTCAATATTCAGTTTCATCTCGATCAGTGTGGTATCAAAGGAAACCAGCTCCTGTCCGGTCTTTACCGTTTCGCCTTTTGAGACATAGATCTTGTCGATGATCATGTCTTTGGCGATGCTGACATTCTGCTGCACAGAGGAAGTCACGCTGGCGTCCAGGCTGGTCTCATCCGAAAAATAATAGTTACTGGCCAGAGATCCGACCTTACATACATTGACCGTCTTGACATTCTGACGGCGTACATATGTAAGCCCTGCTGCTGTCCCTCCGACAATCAGTGAGGTCGTCACGGCTATGGCAATTATTTTTTTGACTTTTCCCAAAAGCCCACCTCCTTTTCATGTAACTGTTCAGTCACAAGCTCCTTCGTCAAAAACTTTTCATCGTAACTGTTCAGTCACAAGCTCCTTCACAGTTACGAGGCCAGGCGCAGGCTCCTTTCGTCGCATTAGAAGTGCGCCTGGCCTTGGCTGTTGATCTTTTGTTCCACGCACCTCGCAGTAAATGCGAGGTGCTGACTGAA
>JAFWDX010000190.1 GCA_017515945.1 Blautia sp.
AGCCAAAATGACCGAGCGAGACCAGGGCGGCTGAGGCTCTTAACGTCTGAGCTGGCTCCGGCTCTTCCGGAGACTGCTCAGACGTTTAGAGCCTCATCGCAAGGGGCTCGCGGCATTTTGGCATTGCACGGGGAGAGGCATATGGATCCAGTCCGGTCGGGGTCCCCATCTCCTCCCTGCCGGCACTCTGCTCCCACCCGCCACCGTCCGTCAAGGATCCAACCCGGGCCAACTCACATAAAGCACACTTAAATGCACTTGGCTCCAGGAAGATTCTGTAGACTTTAAAATAATCAAAGTATATAATAAATAAAACTTTGTAAAAATTACGCAAGATTCATAATCTATCTCAAAGAAGGTGTCGCCATGAAAATATCCGAGATCCTGGTTCAGAACAAAGTAACCCTTTCCCTGGAAGTATTCCCTCCGAAGACCTCAGACAAATACGAAAAAACAGCAGCCACCGCGAGAGAGATCGCTGCGCTCAAACCTGATTTCATGAGCGTCACCTACGGCGCGGGCGGCGGTACCGGCGCCTATACAGCCGGCATCGCCGCAGATATCCAGAACAGCTACGGCGTACCGGTCCTGGCTCATCTCACCTGTGTCTCCTCATCCAGAAGCTTTGTGGAAGATATGGTCAGACGCTATCAGGAGCTCGGTATCGAGAATATCCTGGCCCTGCGCGGAGATATTCCTGCGGACGGCAGGGTTTCCGAGGACTACCACCATGCGGTAGAGCTGATCAGGGATCTCAAGGACCTGGGCGACTTCTGTCTGGGCGGCGCCTGCTACCCGGAGGGCCATATCGAATGCGAGCACAAGGCGGATGATATCGGCTACCTGAAGGAAAAAGTCGATGCCGGTCTTGATTTCCTGACGACCCAGCTTTTCTTTGACAACAATATATATTACAACTTCCTGTACAGGATCCGCGAAAAAGGGATCCGGGTGCCGGTGATCGCCGGGATCATGCCCATCACCAACGCTGTCCAGTTAAAGCGCAGTGTGGCCATGTCCGGCACGGACGTCCCCCAACGCTTCCGCAACATCGTGGATCATTATGGCGAAAGTCCCAGGGCCATGCGCCAGGCAGGCATTATCTATGCCACCGAGCAGATCATCGATCTGGTTGCCAACGGGATCCGGCACATCCACATCTATACCATGAACAAGCCTGACGTGGCCGCACAGATGCTGGAGTATCTGGCCGAGGCATTATGCTGAAAAATTCCATGCTTACCGTGGACAGAAGCGAAATCTATCGGTATCTCGGCTATCGCAGACAGGAGCCGGATGAACAGATCCGCGGCATGGTCGACGAATGCCTGGCCTCCCTCCTGCCGCAGCTCGAGCTCCGCCAGGTCCATCGCTTCTTCGATCTCGAATGGACGGATCCTGTCACTGCCTGTATCGGAGATCTGCAGATCCGCTCACGCGCTCTTTCCCGCAATCTGCAAGGCTGCAGCCAGGCCTGCCTTATGGCCGCCACCATCGGCCTTGCCGTCGACCGCGAGAGCCGACGTGCCCAGGTCAGAGGGAAAGCCAGCCAGGCCGTGATCATCCAGGCGGCCGGTGCTGCCCTCATAGAGGCCTGGTGTGATAAGGTAAACGAACAGATCCGCCAGGAAGCCGCCGCCAGAGGAATGTTCCTGCGGCCGCGTTTTTCACCGGGTTACGGCGATTTTCCGCTTGCCTGCCAGACAGAGCTCTTCCGGCTCCTGCAGGTAAGCAGACATACCGGCATCACCCTCACGGAAAGTCTGATGATGATGCCCTCCAAATCTGTTACTGCAGTGATCGGTCTGTCGTCCTCTGACACTTCCTGTATCCTGTCCGGGTGCGAAGCCTGCGGCAGATCAGGAACCTGCAGATTCAGCAGACTGTATAGCCGCGCGATCGAATAAATGGAAAATACACCTGGTGATCCGTCTCAATCATATTAATGTTATTATACCAGATTGACCTCATAGGCAAGGCAGAGAAAGGAACCGTAGCGGGCTACAGCGACTGACGGCAACGCGGCATATGAGATCTGGATGGAGCAAGAACTATAAATATGGTTTAGACGGCCCACCAGTTATCCGCGCGGTATATGCAGAGGGTCTAAATACGTGGAAGCAGAGCATTCCACGTATTCAGACCCTCTGATATAACTCATGCCTGATATATGCGGAGCCTCTGGATAGGCGGAATTTCACGTCTCCAGAGGCTCTGGTACAATAGCTCCCGCACAAATCCATGAATGAGGTTCCATCCCATGCTTACACTCAGAGAAAAACTATATACACAACGCCTGTACTGCGACGGCGGTACCGGTTCCGTCCTTCAGTCCAAAGGCCTGCGCGGCGGAGAGCTTCCCGAACGCTGGAACCTGACCCGGCCTGACGACATCACAGATCTGGCCAGGAGCTATTTCACAGCCGGGAGCGACATTGTCAACTCCAACACCTTCGGCGCAAACCGGCTCCATTACCCGGATCCGGAGGAACTGACGCAGATCATCCGCGCCGGTGTACGCCATGTCCGGGAAGGCATGCGGCTGGCCGGCCGGGACGACGGCTTTGTCGCCCTGGACATCGGCCCCACAGGACGCCTTTTAAAGCCCATGGGAGATCTTGACTTCGAGGAAGCCGTGGATATCTTTGCCGAGGTGGTACGTGCCGGTATCTCCGAAAAACCGGATCTCATCCTCATAGAGACCATGAGCGACTCACTGGAGGCAAAGGCCGCCGTCCTGGCCGCAAAGGAGAACGCCGACCTGCCGGTCTTTGTCACCTGCGTCTTTGATGAAAAGGGCAAAATGCTGACCGGAGGCACCGTGGACACCATGGTCGCCATGCTGGAAAGCCTGCGCGTGGACGCGATCGGGCTGAACTGCTCCCTCGGTCCCCGCCAGCTCCTGCCCATCGCCAGGGATTTTGTCGGCAAAGCCTCCATCCCTGTGATCTGCAATCCCAACGCAGGCCTGCCCCGCTCCGAAAACGGGACCACGGTCTACGATCTCTCAGCCGATGAATTTGCCAGCCTTATGAAGGAAATCGCCGCCTGCGGTGTGCAGATCCTCGGCGGCTGCTGCGGAACCACGCCGGAATATATCCGCAAAACCATTGAGCAGACCGGAGATATTCCGTACAGCAGACCCGTTTCAAAGAAGCGCTGCGTCATCAGCTCCTTCTCCAGGACCGTCGATATCGGTAAGGGAGAGCCGGTGCTGATCGGTGAACGGATCAACCCGACCGGCAAGAAACGCTTTAAAGAAGCCCTTCGCGACGCGGACTACGACTACATCCTGCAGCAGGGGCTCGACCAGGAAGAGGCCGGTGCCCATGTGCTCGATGTAAACGTC
The DNA here is from genome assembly GCA_017515945.1 of Blautia sp. Classification (GTDB taxonomy): domain Bacteria; phylum Bacillota; class Clostridia; order Lachnospirales; family Lachnospiraceae; genus Blautia_A. Next base: position 3,350 of record JAFWDX010000190.1, read on the forward strand.
GGCCTTCCCGAGATCGACGAGCCCCGTATGATGACTGAGGTCATCTCCCGTCTACAGGGAATCCTGGCTCTGCCCCTTCAGATCGATACCACGAATCCGGCTGCACTGGAAAAAGCCCTGCGTATCTATAACGGCAAACCACTGGTCAATTCCGTCAACGGAAAGCAGGAAAGCCTGGACACGGTGCTGCCCCTTGTGGCCCGCTATGGCGGCGTGGTCGTCGGCCTGACCCTGGACGAAGAGGGAATTCCCCAGACCGCCCGCGGCCGGCTGGAGATCGCCCGTCGCATCCTGGAAACAGCGCTCTCATACGGGATCCCCCGCGAGGATATTGTGATCGACGCCCTGGCTATGACCATCTCCATGGACACCGCCTCCGCCCTGGTCACGCTGGAGACGCTTGCCCTCATCAGAGATGAACTGCATCTGCCGACCATCCTCGGCGTATCCAACATCTCCTTCGGTCTGCCCCAGCGCGAGATCATCAATGCCTCCTTCTTCACCCTCGCCCTGCGGGAAGGGCTTTCCTGCGCTATCATGAACCCGAACAGCACGGCCATGATGGCTGCCTACAGAGCCTTTCTGGCGCTGAATGACCTTGACGGGAACTGTATGCGGTATATTGAGGCCTACAACGATAAAGCTGACCTCGGCTTCGGCCTGCTGCCCAAGGCTGCCCGCATGCCTGCATCCGGCAGTTCCGCCACGGCGATGCCCGGCAATTCCGGCGCGGTTATGCCGGGCAATGCCGATATGGCAATGCCAGGGACTGCAGGCTCGGCAGAGTCCGGGGCTGCAGGCTCGGTGATGCCCGGGAATGCCGAAAAGACGGTGCCGGGAACTTCAGGCACGACAGAATCCGGGGCTGCAGGCTCGGTGATGCCCGGAATTACCGGCTCCGGCACAACGGCCTCCAGCCCGTCGCCGATTCTCTCCGGCCGTCCCTCACCCCTCATGGACGCCATCCGACATGGCATGTCCGAAAGAGCAGGAAACGAAGCAGCCCGCCAGATCGCCCAGGGCGCAGATCCGCTTGCCATCGTAAACAGCCAGATCATTCCCGCC
>JAFWDX010000191.1 GCA_017515945.1 Blautia sp.
CATGAATTAACTATGCGGTTTTATCAATAATATCTTATTCGCCGACTTCCTCAAAATACTTGTCGAGGTACTTCTGGAAGATCTCCAGATACTTCGGCAGACCATAGGCATCCAGTTCACCCAGGTATGCATTCCAGTCGTCATCCGTAAATCCGTTCATGATCCAGTCAGACTTGTGGGTGCTGATGCAGGTAGAGATGTCCGCCATCAGGTTGGAGAGCTCTTCTGTGTCGTCTGTGCTCATCAGAAGGTTCGGATAGACATATTTTCCGTTCATATCCGGAGTATAGATGTCCTTGATCCAGTCAAGACGATACTGTGCATCATCCGGGCAGGTCACATAAACGCCGTAGTACTCATTCAGGATGGCCAGAGGTCCGTTGACGGACTCAGCTTCACGCACTTCAACCGGTGACCAGTCGCCGAGAGGCGTATGGGTCAGCATCGGATCGCCGTTCTCGTTGGTGCCAAGCTGGAAGATATCGAACTCGTCGTCCTCACCGTAGGTTCCCCAGTTGTTCTGCGGAGACTGATAGGGATCATACATCTGATCGAGCCATGCGCAGACAAGGTCGGGATTCTCGCACATGCCGGTCACGACACAGCGGCCGCGGTCAAAGCCGGAGGTAAAGGAACCGTTCTGCGGGGTGATGTTCTTTACGTCTTTTTCAAGAGCGGGAAGGGGCTCATAGTCCTCGAGGTTGTCAATATTGGCTACATCCCAGCTGAACAGCACGCCGTAACGATGGGATTTTCCTTTTGCGACATAGGTGGACCACTCCTGAGTAAAGGCCTCGGGATCGATCAGACCTTCATCATAGAGCTGATGCAGCCATGCGATACCTTCTTTGAAGCCTTCCTGTGTAGCCGAGCAGATAACTTCCTTGTCGTCGGTCACAGCGATATGGCGGCCGCGGTCCGGATCGCCAAAGCCTTCGCCAAAGCCGTTGATCAGGATGCAGGGATCCTGGTCGCCGTCGTTCACGATGCAGGACATGGGAATGATGGAACCCTCGATGCCGAACTCTTCCTGAAGCTCGGAGGCATGATCCCTGAACGCAAGCAGAACCTGCTCAAATTCATCGGTCGTTGTGGGCATCTCAAGGCCGAGGAACTCCATCCACTTGGTGTTGATAAAGGGCATGTTGCCGATCGTCTGAATGGCGGTCTTTTCCTCACCCAGCTGCTCGATCCAGGGAAGAGCCCAGATATGGCCATCCTCGTCCTCGCACATCGCTTTGTATTCCGGATATCTCTCAAAGATGGAAGCCAGGTTCGGCATATCCTTCTCGATGTACTCGTCTACGGCGATGATCAGGCCCTGATCGGCATATTTCAGCAGATCCGTGTCGCCCAGGCCGGCTGAAAAAATGAAATCCGGGAGATCTTTATAGTTCGCAAAGATGAGGGCCATCTTCTCGCCCCACTGATCCTGCTGGATCGCTGTCCATTCGATGTGAACATTGGTCTTCTCTTCGAGGCGTTTGAAGATCGTGCGGTTGTTCGGTTCGGATTCGGTGCTGGCCGGGAAGGTCGTAATGCCCTTGAGGGTCGCGGTCTCTTCCAGAGGGAATGTATACTCACCGGCTGTCATATCGCCGTTGGCATCCGGAAGGAGTTCCTCAGCGGCAACACTCATGGATGCGGAAGCCAGCATACCTGCTGTCAGTAAAAGAGCCATGAAACGTTTTGCATTCTTAGCTTTCATGTTTTTCTCCTTTTTTAAAAAATAGATTTCAGTCTGATCAGCCCTTGACCGATCCTGCCATGATCCCTGCATCAAAGTATTTCTGGAAGAAGGGATACATCACCATCAGCGGCAGACTGGAAATAATGATGGTCGCATACTTCAGAAGCTCTGCGAGCTGTGCTCTCTGGGCGGTGCTCTGCATATCCGAGATCATCCCGGACTCCGGCTGGTTCTGGATCAGGATCGCGCGCAGCACCAGCTGCAACGGCTGTTTGGAAGCGGAGTTCAGATAGATCATGGCGTCAAAGTAGCTGTTCCACATACCGACGAACTGCCACATGGCCAGCACGGCGATCACCGGCGTACATACCGGCAGCAGGATGCGGAAGAAATAGACCATCTCGTTGGCGCCGTCCACGTCCGCAGCCTCTCTCAGCTCCTTCGGAACGCCCTGATAATATGTCCTCGCGATGATCATGTTCCATACGCTGAAGGCGCCGGGGAGGATGATCGCCCACATGCTGTCGAGCAGTCCCAGATTGCTGATCAACAAGTAGGTCGGGATCAGGCCGCCGCCGAAGAACATGGTGATCACGAAGATCACATTGATAAAGCCTCTTCCCTTGAAGTCCTCTCTGGACATGGGATAGGCCGCAAGCAAAGTAACCAGTACGGATACAAATGTAAACACAACAGAATAGACGACGGCATTTTTAAAGCCGACCCATATCTGCTGGTTCTGAAGAACACGCTCATAGGCTGTGGTCGTCCATTTGCTCAGGTCAAATGTAATGCCTCTGTTCTGCAATGTGATCGGATCCATTAAAGAGGCGACCACAATATACAGCATCGGGATGATGATGGCGACAACGAAAAGAGCCAGAAGCACATACCCTATGATCAGAAGAACCTTGTCCTGCCCGGTGCTGCGGGCAAAGCTGCTTTTACTCTTCTTAGTCTGCATGGGTTCCCTCCTTTCTCAGATTCCTCTGCCATCGTTCATTTTGGCTACGATCTTGTTCACCGAGACAAGCAGGATGACGTTGATGATCGTATTAAAGAGGC
>JAFWDX010000192.1 GCA_017515945.1 Blautia sp.
GCCGTTACATCCTCAATCCGCCCTGGCTCAATGCCCGCGGCAGCGCTGATGTGACGATCCACCAGCACACCGCCATGGGCGAGGGTGAAGTGGACTTCGACGGCATCTTCGAAACCCTGCGGGATATGGATTTCGCGAATAAACAGTCCAAACCGGACGCGCCGAAGATCGGCGGCGATTCCATCGCATGCGTATCTTACTTCGGCTTCCCGGAGAAGATGGATGTGCAGGCGCCGGAAGCCAGAGAGCGGATCGAGAGAGAGCTGCTGGGCAAATAAAAAGAAAAACAATTTTTACCCGGAAAAGGGGCCTGCATACCTGCAGGCCCCCGTTTTTATCGGCTTTCGCATCCGCTTATTCAAAATCAGCGATGTTCTCCTTGTCGATCCAGGTGTTCATGGTGATCAGCTCGTTGGTCTCCAGCTCTTCGCCGTTCAGCAGGATAACTGCCGCGTTCAGGCCGTTGGCTGCCATCTCGCCGCCGTTCTGGGAAACGGTACCGGTCATTCTGCCGTCCTTGATCGCCTCAAAGCCGTCCGGAGTTCCGTCAACGCCGGTGATGATGATGCCGCTGTCCTTGCCGGCCGCATTGCCTGCGCCTACTGCCATGCCGTCGTTCTCGCAGACGATGGCATCCAGCTCATACGCGGAGAGCCAGCTCTCAACGGTAGACTGTGCGCTGGCGGTATCCCATCCGCAGTCAGCGGGCTCGACTACCTGGACAATGTCCGGATAATCCTTCAGGATGTTCTCATAGCCTTCCAGTCTCTGCAGTCCGCCGGAGTCTCCGGAGGGGCCGGTCAGGATGGCGATATTGCCTTTGCCTTCCAGCTTCTCGGCAACGGCCTTCATCTCGGTCTCGCCGGCTGTTACATTGTCGCCGCAGGAAAGAACGGCAATGCCATAGTCCTGCCAGTCTGTGCAGGCGGAAACGATATTGACCATGATCACGCCTTCATCAGCAGCTGCCTTTGCGGCATCGCCAAGGGCGTCCGGATCAACAGGCTCGAACAGAATAGCGTCATACTCTTCTGCCACGCACTGCTCGATCTGGGAGATCTGTGTGTAGGCATCCTGGTCAGAGCTCAGGACCTTCAGCTCTACGCCCAGCTCCTTGGCAGCAGCCTCAGCGGCCTCTGTGATGCCGATCTGGAACGCATTCAGCTGATGCGCCTGCAGCAGAGCGATCTTGTAGCCTTCTCCCTTGCCTTCGCCGGCACGCAGAACGCCGTTTTCCATCTTCGCGGCGTCAGCAAAAGCACTTCCTGCCAGCATGGAAACAGCCATGACTCCGGCTGCGGCACAGGAGAGAATCTTTCTTGTTTTCATGTGAGTATCCTCCTTCATTAAGAGTAGTAATAATGTGACTATATGCAAACGGAAAAAGAAGACCGCCGGTCCGGCTTCGGATCAGTCCTTCTTGCTCTTTCCCTTTACATCGATCAGTACTGCGACAACGATGATCAGGCCCTTGACGATCTTCTGCCAGTGCGAAGATACGCCAAGGATGTCCAGGCCGTTGCCGATAACAGTGATCAGAAGCGTGCCTATGATAACGCCGAACGGATTTCCGACACCGCCGGACATTGACACACCGCCCACTACGCAGGCCGTGATGGCATCCATCTCATAGCTCTCAGCTGCCGTGGGCTGTCCGATCGTAATACGAGAGGTCATCAGGAATCCGCAGAGTCCTGCCAGAAGTCCGGCAATCGCAAAGGTGGATACGCGGATAAGGGTCGTGTTGATGCCGGCCACCCTGGCAGCCTGCAGATTTCCGCCGCAGGCGTACACGCGCCGGCCGTAGACGGTCTTTGTGGCCACAAAGGAGCAGATAATAATAACGATCAGAAGAAAGATGGCCAATGTGGGGATCCCGAACAGGTCGCTGGCTGCGATCGCTTTGTAAGCCTCGCTGATGCCCGTGACCGGTTTGCCGTTGGAGATCAGCAGCGCCAGTCCCCGTACAGCGGTCATCGTGCCCAGCGTCATAATGAACGGAGGCAGATCGCCCACCGCAATGCCGACGCCGTTGACAATGCCCACGGCCAGTCCGCCCAGAACTGCCACGCAGAGCGGAATGATGATCGGATACTGCCCGTTGCCCAGCAGAGCCGCCAGGATACCGGTAAACGCCACCGTAGATCCCACGGACATGTCAAATCCGCCGGAGATGATGACGAACATCATGCCAAAGGCCAGGATACCGTTGATGGAGGCCTGTTTCAGAATATTTGCCATATTCTTCGGGCTGATGAAGCTGGGCTTCAGGGCAGCCAGTATGATGACAAGCACCAGAAAAATCACATAGATAAAATAGTTGCTGATCAATGCCTTAATGTTCTTTTTGTTTTCCATAATTCCTCCAGCCCTCATGTAAATACCATCAGACGGCGATATCCGAAGCCAGCTTCATGATGCTTTCCTGCGAGAAATGATCCCTGTCGAGTTCGCCGGAAAAATGCCCCTCTGCCATCACGTCAATCCTGTCGCACACGCCCATCAGCTCCGGAATCTCCGAGCTGATGATGATCACGGCCTTGCCCTGCTGTGCCAGGCTGCCGATCAGCAGATAGATGTCACGCTTGGCGCCGACGTCAATTCCCCGGGTCGGCTCATCGAGAATGATGATGTCCGGATCATTCAGCAGCCATTTGGAAATGACAACCTTCTGCTGGTTTCCGCCGGACAGATTGTTGACGATTTCATCGCCGGAGGGTGTCTTGATCTTCAGCTTTCCGATGTACTCCTCGGAAACCTTCCGTGCCTTGGCCTTGCTGTACAGCCCGTTGCTCAGGGTCTTCCTGATAGCAACCATGGCGATGTTGTCATTGACGGACCCGGACAGGTTCAGCCCGGTCACCTTCCGGTCCTCCGTCACCAGGGCCACGCCCTCTTTGATGATATCCCCCGGCGAATGCACCTGCACCTTTTTGCCTTTGACGATGATCTCCCCGCCAGAGAGCCTGTGCATGCCGAAGATTCCCTCGACCAGTTCGCTTCTGCCGGCACCGACCAGGCCGCCGATACCCAGGATCTCGCCGGAACGGACGGAGATACTGACATCCTTTACCTTGTTGTCGGCTCTGGTGATGTGGTTTGCCTCGAAAATCGTCTCCCCGATCTTCGCTTCGAGCTTCGGGAACACATCCGTAATCTCCCGCCCGACCATCATCCTGATCAGGGCTGCCTCGTCCAGCTCCTTCGTGCTGCCGCAGCCGATGTACTGGCCATCCCGGTAGACCGTGACGGTGTCACAGATGGTAAATATTTCATCCATGCGGTGGGAAATATAGATGATCGCAACGCCTTTCTGCTTCAGCCGCCGGATGTGGTCGAACAGCAGCTCCACCTCTCTGTCCGTGATGGCCGCCGTCGGCTCATCCATGATGATGACCTTTGCATTGACGGAAATGGCCTTGATGATCTCGATCAGCTGGCACTGGGCCACTGTCAGATTGCGGAGGATCTCGGTCGGGGACACATGCAGGCCGCACTCGGCGATCAGCTCCCGGGCCTGCCGGATCTCCTCTTTTTTGTCGACCAGACCGTGCCTGCGGATCTCACGCCCGACAAAAATATTCTCATAAACCGTCATATCCAGAATCGGGTTCAGCTCCTGATGGATCATGGCTACGCCGGTATCCATCGCCTCCTTCGGATTGTGTACGGTATAGGGCTGTCCGTTAAATGTGATGGAACCGCCGTGATCCATCGTATAGATTCCCATCAGGATCTTCATCAGCGTGGATTTCCCCGCGCCATTCTCTCCCATGAGCGCATGCACTTCACCCGGACGCACCTGCAGCTGCACATTATCCAGCGCTTTTACGCCGGGAAATGTCTTGCTGATATTCCGCATTTCGAGTATATATTCCATGCCCCCTCCCTTCTGCATTGTATCACTTGCCGGTATCTGTTTCCCTGTGCCTGCAGCCGGTGCCGGCCGACTTGCACATATCGTGACAATTATACTGATTTATATGGGAAAAATCAATGCTGCTTATTTCCTTTTCCGGTATTCCCGCGGTGTGCAGCCATATATCTCTTTAAATACCTTTCCGAAATAACTGTCCGATAAAAACCCGCACTGCTCCGCGATGGAGGAAATGCTGTCCCCGGTACGGCTCAGCTTCATGGCAGCCATCTGGGCCCGGTATTCGATGAGGAACCGGATCGGCGGGCGGTCAATGGCCCGGCCGAAGCACCGCGTGCATTCCCTGGGGCTGATGCCGGCCGCTTTCGCGATATCCGGCAGGCCGATCGGCTCCATGTAATGGGAGTAAATATACTGCAGCATCTGCTTCATACGTTCCATATCCCGGTCCAGACCGGCCTCCTCCCGGGACAGTGTCCCTTCCGTTTCCTCCAGCAGCAGCAGGAAAAACCGGCTCATCGTCTCCCGGATCTTAAACTCATACCCCCTGGGTTCTTCGCGCAGGGCATCGATCATCTCCAGCAGGCAGCTGATCATGTGCACCCCTCTCGCGCTGTCCGGACGGATGTGGACCACCGGCAGACTCCGGGAGCGGAGAATCGGCGCAAAATACTTCTGCTCCAGATAGCTCCCGTATTCCCCGGCCAGAAACCGCGTGTCAAAGATACAGGAATAGTAATTCACCTTCTCCGGAAAATCATAGGAATGCAGCACATTTCCGTTCAGAAAGACGGCCTCGCCCTGGCCGACCTCCATCGTCTCATCTGTCGTATGGAGCAGATAGCCCCCCTCCTCCAGATAGTTGATCTCCACCCACTCATGCCAGTGCCACGGAATATGCCTCCCGGCAAAGCGCTCGCTCTCATCATACTGGCACACAAACGGCAGGCCGCCCGCATCCTCGGACAGCAATTCCTCACTGTTATCCCCCAGCGTCAGGGATGTTTTGGCCTTGATAATCATCCGCCGTCCTCCTTCCGGCCCGCAGCCTCTTGTGCGGGCATCCTTCCCGCCCGCAGCCTCCTGCGCGGGCACTCCTGCCTGTTTTCCATAGTTTTTGTCTGTTTTGATATATTTTTGTTCTGGTTCATTTCTATTATACGCTGTTTTACAGTATTTTGTCCCTGTTTTATTTCGGCCGGATAGAGATAGTTTCTGTCTCCAATCCCGCTGTTTATTCCGGGCAAACCGCCTTATAATACAGCCATACAAACAAAACAGCGCTGACAAAACCACACAGCAATCCGAATTTTTATAACAGAACGTCCACAACCGTTTAACCACAGGAAGCCCGTACGCTACCCCGGTTTCCGCGAATAAGGAGGTCTCGCCATGACAAACAAATACTCTCTGCGCATTCACATCAATTCCCTGAAGGATTACATGAACTATCAGAAATTTATCTGGACCCATTCCTTCCACGCAACCATCATTACCGGCAGCCGGTATCTGGATGCGCACCAGACCGAAAAACTCCTTTTCCATCTGCCGGTCCGCGAGGCCGAGATGCGCTTCAGCTGGGTACCGGAAGACCAGATGGAGGAGTTCCGCAGCTTTTTCAGAACCCACGGACTGCTGGCCGAGGAATCCGTCGCACAGACCTTCCGTCGTCCGGCCTTGCAGGCATAAGAGGGCGGCAGGTATCTGCCTGAAACAGACAATTCTCCTTTTCCCGACCGCAGGGGTCATCCGCCCTGCGGTCTTTTTTTGCCATTCCCGCCCGGTACTCCAGGCCGGCCATCCTTTCCGGTTTTCTTCCGGGCGCATTCAGCACAGGAATGATGCGGATGTGAGGAAGAACCGGCTGATCTCTTCCGGGGAGTATTCCTCATGGTGCATCCACCAGCGCACACTCTCCGCGAAATCACATACCAGATGATTCAGCATATAATCCCGGGGAATATCCTCCTCCGCTTTCTTCCGGCACAGTGCCTCCTCAAACAGCTCCCGCAGATATTCCTTGAAAAACCGCATGAACAGTTCTCCGCTCTCGCTGGACAGAATCCCCCGGATATACGCCCGGCTGTCCTGCAGATGATAGAGGATATGCGTGATCCGGTGCTGCACATCCTGCGCGTCGCCGGAAAAGTCATGGGTTTTTTCCTTCATCAGGTCATCCGCAAATACATGTGCGAAAATCTCCGTGCACAGAGCCTTCAGCAGATCATCCTTCGTCTCAAAATGCGAATAAAAGGTGCTGCGCCCGATGTTGGCGGCATCAATGATCTCCTGCACCGTAATGCTGTTATAAGAACGGCATCTCAGCAAGTCCGTAAAAGCCTTGTAGACGGCCTGCCGGGTCCGCTGCTGTCTTCTGTCCATAGCGCCTGTGTACCTCCGCATCTGTTCTTCCCGGGACATTTTCCGCAAATTGTTCAGTATCGTACATACGGGCGGAACTGCCCGTTGTATTCTCCCGCATGCATTCCTATACTGTGAACTGAACAAAATGTACATTAACAGATATATTGTACTGTTGCTTCTGCGGCCTGTCAATCACCGCAGGGGCTACGGGGTCTGACCCCGCCGGTCCACAGACTTAGGAGGCTCACCATGATCAAAAAACTCAATGACGTCCTCGCCGGTCTTCCGGCCACTATCATCGGAGGTATCTTCCTCCTGCTTTCCTTCATCCTGCCGCGTGCCGGCTTCCCGGCGGGAGAGCACTGCGCGTGGGTCTGCATGTTTATCTGCGGTATTCCGCTGCTGTATCTGTCCGTCTGGCGCATCATCCACAACAAGGGCATTGCGAAGATTTCCTCTGCGCTTCTGATCACGATCGCCATGTTTGCCGCCATCGCCATCGGCGATCTTTTCGCGGCCGGTGAGGTTGCCTTCATCATGGAAATCGGGGCCATTCTGGAAGATATGGTCACGGAGCGTGCCAAGAAAGGGCTGAAGAATCTGATCAGTCTGACGCCGACGGAAGGGCGTGTGCTGCGGAACGGAAAGGAAGAGATGATTCCGGCGGCGCAGATCCGGCCCGGCGACCTGCTGCGGATCCTTCCCGGCGAGGCCATTCCGGTGGACGGCATCATCCGGCAGGGGGAAACCTCCGTTGACCAGTCCATTATGACGGGAGAAAGCCTCCCCGTGGATAAGGCCGTCGGAGAAGAGGTATGGTGCGGAACCATGAACCGCTTCGGTTCCATCGATATAGAAGCGACAAAGGTCGGGGAGGATTCTTCCCTGCAGAAGCTGATCCGCATGGTAGAGGACGCCGAGAACCATCAGGCTCCTGCGCAGCGGATCGCGGATAAGTGGGCCAGCTGGCTGGTTCCGGTCGCTCTCCTGATCGCCATCATCGCCTGGGTCGTGACAAAAGACATCGTCCGCGCCGTGACGGTTCTGGTTGTGTTCTGTCCGTGCGCGCTGGTGCTGGCCACGCCGACCGCCATCATGGCCGCCATCGGCCAGGCCACGAAGCATGGCGTGATCATCAAATCCGGGGAAGCCCTGGAGCGCATGGGCAGTGTGCAGACGATTGCCTTTGACAAAACCGGCACCATCACAAAGGGTTCTCTTACTGTCAGCGATGTGATCCCGCTTTCGTCTTCCGCGTCCGCATCGGACGCAGATACCCTGCTGGCCATGGCCGCGGCGGCAGAAAGCCGCAGCGAACACCCCCTGGGCAAGGCAATCGCCGCATATGCCAGAGAAAAAGGCCTGGCTCTGCCGGATTGCGGCTCCTTCCGGATGACGGCCGGCAAAGGTATTTCGGCTGTCGTGGATGGCAGGCAGCTGCTGCTGGGAAATGAAAAATATCTGGAAGAAAATGGTCTGTCTCTTGCGGGAAATGACCGGACGCATGCTGCGGAAAATGCGGCAGAGGCAGCCGATGTGCTGTCTGCTCTGCGCAGACAGGGAAAAGCCTCTGTCCTGATCGCGGAAAATGAAAGGATTCTCGGAATAATTGCCCTCTCCGACACGCTCCGCCCGGAGGCGGCCGCCGTGATCCGGGAGCTGCAGGCTATGGATACGCGGGCTGTCCTTCTGACCGGCGATCATCCGGAAGCGGCCTCGTACTTTGCCTCGCAGGTGGGGATTACCGATGTGCGCGCCAATCTGCTGCCCGAAGAAAAGGTAAATGCCGTCCGGGAGCTTTCCTCCGCCGGAGGCGTCTGCATGATCGGCGACGGCGTGAATGACGCGCCAGCGCTGAAGCTGGCAGACGTCGGGGCTGCGATGGGCGCCATGGGAAGCGATATTGCCGTGGAAGCGGCCGACGTGGCGCTGATGACCGACGATCTCACGAAGGTTCCTTACCTGAAATGGCTGGGGCGCGCCACTGTCCGGACGATCCGGGGCGCCATCACCCTGTCCATGTGCATCAACTTCACGGCCATCATCCTGTCCGTGCTGGGTGTGCTCACGCCCACGACCGGCGCGCTCATGCACAACTGCGGCTCCTGCTTCGTGGTTCTGCTGGCCGCGCTGCTGTATGACCGGAAATATCCTGCCGCATTTCCGCAGAAGGAAGCCGTGTCCGGCAGTCCGGCCGATCCGCAGACCGGCGCGGAAGGGACCGGTCCGGACCTGACATCTACGGCCGCAAATGCATAAAAAAAAGCGCCTCACGTCGTTTCAGCGCTTTCCTTCAGTTCCTCCAGGCGGGCATACACTTCCCGTCTGGAGATGCCTCTGTCTTTGGCCACCAGCTTCATGGCCTCTTTCCGCGGATACCCTTTCTCTTCATATTGCCGGAGGTGTTCCCGCAGATCCATTTCCCGGCAAAGCGCTTCGCGCTCCTGCCGCAGCTCACTGGCATCTCTCCCCTCGATGACAATCACATATTCCCCGCGGGGTTTTTCCGTCTCGTAAAAAAGAACCGCCTCCTGAAGGGTCATACGCTGTATGGACTCATGCAGCTTGGTCAGC
>JAFWDX010000193.1 GCA_017515945.1 Blautia sp.
GGGGACGGTTCTCTGTGTGGGATCACACAGAGAACCGTCCCCTGTGCGTCAGATAAGGAATGATTACATGATGAAAAACAAATTCTGGCACAGGCTCCTGCAGGCAGTGCTGGTCATCCTGACGGTGGCATTGCTGATCTTTCTCATGCTGCGCGTAGTGCCTGGCAATCCGGTCACCACGATGATGGGAGAACATGCCGACACCGCCACGATCGAGAGGATGACAGCGGAGCTGGGACTGGATCAGCCGCTTCCCGTACAGTTCGCCCGCTATATCGGCGGCGCGCTGCGGGGAAATTTCGGAACCAGTTACTCATTGGGAAAGCCTGTTTCCACACTGATGAAAGCCGCGTTTCTCAATACGCTCAAGCTGACCGGGCTGGCGGCGCTGATCGCCTGGAGCATCGGGATCATATGCGGTGTGACCGCGGCAGTGAGAAAGAACGGGATCCCGGATCATCTGTTCATGGGACTCTCACTCCTTGGCGTATCCATGCCGGTGTTTATGGTGGCTATGGTCCTGCAGTATGTATTTGCATATTATCTGCACTGGCTGCCGATCTCAGGGACAGACAGCTGGAAGGGTTTTATCCTGCCGGCCATCGCTCTGGGATGGAACAGCGCCGGCAGCGTTTCACGCCTGGTGCGGTCGAGCCTGCTGGAGGTCCTGGAGGAGGAATATATCGATACCGCGCGGGCCAAAGGCCGCGGTCAGATGGGCGTCCTGGTACTGCATGCCCTGAGAAATGCCATGCTTCCGGTGGTCACCATGATGGCGATGCAGCTGGCGGGACTTCTTTCAGGGGCGGTCATCACGGAGACGGTGTTTTCCATCAACGGGATCGGAAGACTGGCCGTTCAGGCCATCAACGGGCGGGACATCCCGCTGCTGCAGGGGACGGCGCTTTTTTCCACGGCGATCGTGGTGCTGGGGAATCTCCTGGCGGACGGACTCTACAGTGTGCTGGATCCCAGGATCCGGAAGGAGGCCTGAGATGGTTGAGAGAGAAATGCTTAAAGAAAGCGTGAAAGACAGCCTGACGCAAGACTCCGAACGGAAGGAGGCCTGAGGGATGGTTGAGAGAGAAATACGCAAAGAAGGCGTGACAGACAGCCTGACGCAAGGCTCCGGCCAGGAAGAACTCCTGAGTCAGATCGGGGAAGCCCAGACCTTTCGGACCCGCATGGGAAAACTGGTCAGGGACAACAAACTGGCCGTTCTTTCCGCCGTGCTGATCCTGCTTATCATTCTTGCTGCTGTATTCGCGCCTTACCTTACCCCCTATAATGATACGGACATGGATCTGCTGGGCCGGCTTTCTCCGCCCTCAGCCAAGCATCTGCTGGGGACGGATGAGGGCGGCCGTGATGTGCTGACCCGTATGCTCTACGGCGCCAGGATCTCCCTCCTGGTCGGCGTGGTGCCGACACTCCTGAGCATGGTGCTTGGCGCGGCTCTGGGAATCCTTGCCGGATTTCGGGGCGGATGGGTGGACGCGGTGATCATGCGGCTGGCGGATATCACGCTGGCTTTTCCGTCCATGCTCCTTGCCATGGTGATCATGTATACACTGGGAGGCGGGCTGATCAATATATTCCTGACGTTGACGCTCGTAAACTGGGCGGAGGTCGCGCGGATCCTGCGGGCGCAGACACTGCAGCTGAAGGAGAGGGAATTTGTAGAGGCGGCCAGGGTGATCGGCGTGCCGCGGCCTGTGATCATGCTGCGACATATTCTGCCGAACTGTGTGCCGACTCTGATCGTGCTCTTTACGCTGAACGTGCCGTCTTCGATCCTGACGGAGAGCAGCCTGAGCTTTCTGGGAATGGGGATTCAGCCTCCCGGGTCTTCCTGGGGACTGATGGTGAATGTCGGGCGGCAGTACCTGTACAATGCGCCGTGGGTGAGCTTTATGCCCGGTCTGGCGATCATGTTGATCGTTCTGGCATTTAATTTTCTGGGTGACGGGCTGAGGGATGTGCTTGATCCGCATCTGAAGGAATCATGACATTGCACGAACAGGCAGGCTCTTTCACAGGTACGAAGCCAGGCTCAGACTTTTCCCAGGGTACGCCTTCGGTGTTTCGCTGCAATGAAAGTACGCCAGGTCCTGGCCATTCGATCTTAGTCTCACGCAATTACCTACCAGGGGGCGCCTGCTCCGTTTTTATGTGCTGGTTCAAAGAGGTCAGATTATGGAAGAAAAAAACACGCTGGAAATCAGCCATCTGGGTGTCAGCTTTTTCACCCGCGGGGGTGAGGTCAAGGCGGTCAATGATGTATCCATTTGTGTACCGCAAGGCAGGATCGTCGGCATCGTGGGTGAATCCGGCTGCGGCAAGAGTATGACGGCCCGGGCGGTCATGGGCCTCGTTAAGCGCCCGGGTCGGATCGTGGGTGGAGAAATCAGGCTTGACGGCCGGGAGATCACTACGCTGACTGCCCGGGAGAAGAGAGCCTTGAGAGGCTCTGAGGTTTCCATGGTTTTCCAGGAACCGATGACCAGCCTGAATCCGGTCATCAGGGTGGGAAAACAGGTGGAGGAAGCTTTGAAGGTGCACCGCCATGTGGATCGGAAAGAAGCGAAACGCCTGACACTGGAAATGTTTGAGGCCGTTGGCATCGCAGAGCCGGAGAAACGGTGGGGCAGTTACCCGCATCAGCTCTCGGGAGGGCTCAGGCAGCGTGTCATGATTGCCATGGCCATGATCTGCCGGCCCAGGCTCCTGATCGCCGACGAACCCACTACTGCTCTCGATGTCACTGTGGAGGCGCAGATCCTGCGTTTGATGAAAGGACTCTGTGAGAACGGGACCAGTATCCTGCTGATCAGTCATAATCTGGGTGTGATCGCTCAGGTGTGCGACTATGTCTATGTCATGTATGCCGGCAGGATCGTGGAGCAGGCGGACACCTTTACCCTGTTCCAAAAGCCCATGCACCCGTATACGGCAGGGCTGCTCGGGGCGGTTTCCTCCCTGCGGCGGGGCGGGGATGTGCTGGATACCATACCGGGCGTCGTGCCGAATCTGCTGCATCTGCCGGCGGGCTGCAGCTTTTCGCTGCGGTGCGCGAAATGCACGGCACAGTGTACCGGAACAATGCCGGAGCTGATACAGGCAGGGCCGGAGCATATGGTGCGTTGCCTGTATGCAGGCGAGGACGATCATACGGGTTCCGTATAATTGTCTTTGGTGGGTAAAATTTCGATTGTGAGTCTATACTCGCGCGATCGTAACTGTTCAGTCACAAGCTCCTTCACAGTTACGAGGCCACACCGAAGGCGTCCCTTGGGAGGCGCAGGCTCCTGTCGTCGCATTGAAAGTGCGCCTGGCCTTGGCTGTTCAACTTTGATCTTACGCACCTCGCAGTAA
>JAFWDX010000194.1 GCA_017515945.1 Blautia sp.
ACGTCAACAAAAACGACATCCACGCGGGGAACCATGACGTCCTTGGCCTGGGAGTCACCGAGATCAAACACGTTGTTGATCATCTGCTTTTCATCGGACTCGATGACGCCTTCTTCATGGCTCACCTCCACGATCGTGCGCAGCTCATCCTCGGTCATGCCTTCGTCGCGGGCATCGGGATCGATGTGACGCAGCCGGAGGATGACCCGGGAAAGCTTGTTGACCAGCCAGATGATCGGGGTGAGGATCACGATCAGCAGCTGGATCACCGGCGCATAGCGAAGGGCGAGCCTTTCCGAGTGAAGGCTGGCCATGGTCTTTGGCGTGATCTCACCGAAAAGCAGGATGATAAAGGTCAAAATACCGGTACCCACCGCCACGCCAAGCCGACCTCCCAGCTGGGATGTGAGCAGGGTGGTGAGGGCGGAAGCAGTCAGATTGACGATGTTATTGCCAATGAGGATGGCCGTGAGCATCCTTGGCTGATCCTCCAGGATCGTGAGCACCAGGGCAGCCCGTGTGTCTCCATCATCGGCAGCGCTTCGCAGTCTGTGCTTATTGACCATGGTCAGGGCTGTCTCGGATGATGAAAAAAACGAAGATAGATAAAGTAATCCCAGCAGTACCACAACCAGAATACTGTCGCTCAGGTCCAAAATGATTCACTCCTAACTGTATCAGACTGATATGAGTCAGAGGGACAGGTTCCGTGACTCACATTTGTGTGAGTCACGGAACCTGTCCCTCTGACTCACTTAACAGTTGCATTTCCGTGTGTTATTTTATCATACATGATGAAGGGAAACAAGATGGTCTGTGCCTAAGAGGCGCGTGTAAGTTATGGGACCTGTTCCCCTGACTCGTCAGATGACTGAACAGTTACAATGGAGATCAATTGACACAGGAGCTGTATAATGATAAAATGCCTCTATCCTCGAAAGAGGACAGAGGCACTGCAAAAACGGCAGGCGGTTAAATATCATTTCCGAAAGGAGGTGATAGAGATGCCGATTACATTAACATTTCATGTGTTTGGGATAACCATCACAGTTACTGTAAAAAGCACTCACCGCCACTCTGGCAAGTGACGGTGAGGTATGTGATTAAATCACAGGCTTAGTTTTCACTCAAAGAGATAACCGCTTATCGCAGTGCCTCTTTACATTTTGATTTTAAATCAGATGTGATACACTGTCAAGATTATTTGAAATATCTATCAAGCAGGCCTTTGAATGCCTTGCCGTGTCTGGCTTCGTCTCTGGCCATCTCATGAACGGTGTCATGGATCGCGTCGAGGTTGGCGGCTTTGGCTCTCTTGGCCAGGTCGGTCTTGCCGGCGGTGGCGCCATTCTCGGCCTCCACTCTGAGCTGCAGATTCTTTTTGGTGGAATCGGTGACGACCTCGCCGAGGAGCTCGGCGAACTTGGCGGCGTGCTCGGCCTCTTCCCAGGCAGCCTTTTCATAGTACAGGCCTACTTCCGGATAGCCCTCGCGGAAAGCGACACGGGCCATGGCCAGGTACATACCGACCTCAGAGCACTCGCCCTGGAAGTTGGAACGAAGATCGGCCAGAATGTCCTCGCTGACACCCTGCGCGACGCCTTCGACATGCTCGGCAGCCCAGCTGAGCTCGCCTTCCTGCTTCGTGAATTTCTCTGCGGGGGCTTTGCAGACGGGGCAGAACTCCGGAGCGGTGTCGCCTTCATGAACATAACCACATACATTACATACCCATTTTGCCATAGTTTTTTCTCCTTTTAAAAGTCAAGAACATTTTGTTGTGTATACTCGCGGGAACATCTGAATGGAAAATGAAATATGTCTCCGCGGTATATGCAGAGCCTCTATATACGTGGAGTTCCACATATTAAGATGCCCATGTATAACAATTATCGTACCGTGAGGGGGATCATACCGGCAGGCAATCCCGGCACAGTCCGTGAAATGTCGCCTCATAGCTGCGGATCTCGCCCATAGAGAAGCTCTCCGAGGCCTCTGCCAGGAAACGGCCGGAAGCCTCGGCCGGCTCCATGTCCAGAATTTTGCCGCAGCAGGTGCATACGAAGTGACAGTGCCAGTCTGTCCTGGGATCAAAGCGGTCCGCGTCCCCCAGGCCGGAGAGCTTGCGGATCTCGCCAAGCTCTGCCAGGAGAGAGAGATTGCGGTAGACTGTTCCCAGGCTGATGTTGGGATAGACCTGTTTGGCGCTTTCGAAAACCATATCTGCTGTCGGGTGGTCTGTCCGCCCTTCGAGCAGATCCCGGATCAGATCCCTCTGCCGGCTGTGTTTCAGCGCTGTCATGAGATCACTCCTTTTGGCAATAACGATAATTATTACTGTTATTCGAAGTATATATTATGAGGGGGATGTTAGTCAAGACGGACAATATATGGTGAGGTAGACCTCCTGTAGAGTGGTTATTATTCACGGTATAACCGTCAGTGTTATAGCTAACCGGACAGTCTGATGGGGGCAGGGCCTCCAAACATTCTGGAACCTGTCCCCTTGACTCATCCTTTACAAACCCCTCTCAGATTGTTATACTGTACCCATGCCCGGCGGCGGCGGGAATCCTGAGTTTCCCGCATATCTGAGCCATCCGGAAGCGTCAGACGGAGGTTACACACATGGATAAACAGAAATATTACATTACCACTGCGATCGCCTACACATCTGGTAAACCGCATATCGGCAATACCTATGAGATCGTGCTGGCGGACGCCATTGCCCGATTCAAGAGACAGCAGGGCTACGACGTCTTCTTCCAGACCGGTACGGATGAGCATGGACAGAAGATCGAGCAGAAGGCCGCAGCGGCCGGTATTACCCCGAAGGAATTCGTGGACAACGTGTCTTCTCAGATCAAAGAGATCTGGGATCTGATGAACACGTCTTATGATAAATTCATCCGTACGACGGATGCGGACCACGAGAAACAGGTCCAGAAGATTTTTAAGAAAATGTACGCCAAGGGCGATATATATAAAGGAAAGTATGAGGGCTGGTATTGCACACCGGATGAGTCTTTCTGGACAGAGTCCCAGCTGGTGGACGGCAAATGCCCGGAGTGCGGCCGTGAGGTGGTGCGCGCCAGTGAGGAGGCATACTTCTTTAAGATGAGCAAATATGCCGATCGTCTGATCGAGCATATCAATACGCATCCGGAGTTCATTCAGCCTGAGTCGCGCAAGAATGAGATGATGAACAATTTCCTGCTTCCGGGGCTTCAGGATCTGTGCGTGTCCCGCACATCCTTTAAATGGGGCATTCCGGTGGATTTTGATCCGGGGCATGTCGTTTATGTCTGGCTGGATGCCCTGACCAACTATATCACGGGAATCGGGTATGACGCAGATGGGGAGAGCACCGATCAGTACCGCAAGCTCTGGCCGGCGGATCTGCATCTGATCGGCAAGGATATCATCCGCTTCCACACGATCTACTGGCCGATCTTCCTGATGTCCCTGGAGGAGCCGCTGCCGAAGCAGGTCTTCGGTCATCCCTGGCTGCTGCAGGGCGATGGCAAGATGAGCAAATCCAGAGGCAACGTGATCTATGCCGACGATCTGGCGAAGCTTTTCGGCGTGGACGCGGTCCGTTACTTTGTGCTGCATGAGATGCCTTTTGAGAATGACGGCGTCATCACCTGGGAGCTGATGGTGGAGCGTCTGAATTCTGACCTGGCCAATGTTCTGGGGAACCTCGTGAACCGCACGATCTCCATGTCCAACAAGTATTTCGGCGGCGTGGTAGCGGACAAGGGCGTAAACGAGCCGGTGGACGAAGAGCTCAAAGAGGTCGTCACACAGACAGCCGCAAAGGTCGCGCAGAAGATGGAGAAGCTGCGCGTGGCGGATGCCATCACGGAGATTTTCATGCTCTTCAAGCGCTGCAATAAATATATCGATGAAACCATGCCTTGGGCCCTTGCAAAGGATGAGGCGAAAAAAGACCGCCTCGCGACCGTGCTCTACAATCTCGTGGAGGGCATTTCTATCGGCGCGGAGCTGCTTTTCCCGTATATGCCCGGGACCAGCGAGCGCATTATGGCCCAGCTTTGTGCACAGCCCAGAGGTTTTGAGAATCTGAGCACCTTTGGCGGATATCCGTCCGGCAATCATGTGACGGACAAGCCCGAGATCCTCTTTGCCCGTCTTGACCTGCAGGAAGTGCTGGAGAAGGTGGAAGCGCTTCATCCCTCCGCGGAGCCTGCTGCAGAAAAGGCAGAGGAAAAAGCGGAAGACAATGCTGATAACGGGATCGATCTCGAACCAAAGGCTGAAATCACATACGATGACTTTGCGAAGCTTCAGTTCCAGGTCGGCGAGATCATCGCCTGCGAAGAGGTTAAAAAATCCCGCAAGCTGCTTTGTAATAAGGTAAAGATCGGCAGCCAGGTGCGCCAGATCCTTTCCGGGATCAAATCCTCTTACAAGCCGGAGGATATGGTGGGCAAGAAGGTCATGGTCGTGACCAACTTAAAACCGGCAAAACTGGCCGGAATGGATTCTGAAGGTATGATCCTCTGCGCCGAGGATGCCGACGGGAACCTTTCCCTGATGGTGCCCGAGAAGGATATGCCGGCGGGAGCGGAGATCTGCTGACCTCTGTGTTTTGCAGGAGTGTAAACAGACTATGATCATAGATACCCATGCACATTACGATGACGGGGCATTTGATGAGGACAGGAGCAGTCTCCTGTCCTCTATGAATGCGCACGGCATTGAAAAAATAGTAAACGTTTGTGCGGACATGGAGAGTCTGAACAGACTTGGCCCGTTGATGGAGGCATATCCCTTTGTTTACGGGGCGGCGGGGATCCATCCGGATGATGCACCGCTGGTAAACGAAGCGGTGCTGGATAAGATCCGAGGCATGGCCGCTCTGTCAAAGGTCGTGGCCATAGGAGAGATCGGACTTGATTATTACTGGCATAAGGAGCCTGAGGAGCATGCGCGGCAGCAGGTGGTTTTCCGCGCGCAGATGGATCTGGCCCGGGACGTAAAGCTCCCGTTTATCATTCACAGCCGTGAAGCGGCCGCAGACACATTGCAGATCGTCCGCGAATATATGGCAGGAGGCGGAATGGCCGGCGGCATTCTGCACTGCTTTTCCTACAGCTGGGAGATGGCGCGGCAGTATCTGGACATGGGGCTGTACCTCGGCATTGGCGGTGTGGTGACGTACAAAAATGCCAGAAAGCTGGTCGAGGTGGTTGAAAAAGCTCCTCTGTCCGGCCTTTTGCTCGAGACGGACTGTCCGTATCTGCCTCCGGTGCCGCACAGGGGCGAGCGCAATTCTTCCCTGTACCTGCCCCTGGTGGCCAGAAGAATCGCCGAGATCAAAGGTATCACGGCAGAGGAAGTGATCCGGGTGACCCGGGAGAATGCGGTGAAACTGCTGAAGCTTTCGTAAATCTGTGAATGAGTCAGGAGGACAGGTTCAATGAGTCAGGGGGAGTCAGGGGGACAGGTTCC
>JAFWDX010000195.1 GCA_017515945.1 Blautia sp.
CTCAGAAAATTTATCAGGTACTACAGGCCCTACAAAACCGTATTCATCCTCGACCTGTTCTGCGCCTGTTTTATCAGTGTGGTGGACCTGGCCTATCCGCAGATCCTGCGGACCCTCACCCGGACGCTGTTTGCGGACAGCCCGGCGCAGATCCGCCGTTATCTGCCCTGGATCGGACTGGTGCTTTTGGCCGCCTATGTGCTGCAATGCGCCTGCAAGTATTATGTCAGCTGCCAGGGGCACATCATGGGCGCCCGGATGGAAAGAGACATGCGCAGGGAACTCTTTGAGCATTATGAGTCCCTGTCTTTTTCTTATTATGACAATAATGTCACCGGGCAGATGGCGAGCCGGCTGGTGACGGATCTGTTCGACATTTCGGAAATGGCGCATCACGGCCCGGAGAATCTGTTCATCTCCCTGGTCAAGATCGTCGGTTCCTTTATCTTCCTCACCATGATCCAGTGGAAGCTCTCCATCATCCTGGCCGCGGTCGTTGTGGCGATGTTTTTCTTCTGCCTGAGCCAGAACCGGCGGATGCGTGAGACTTTCATGGACAATCGGAGAAAGATCGGAAATGTGAACGCCATCGTGCAGGACTCCCTTTCCGGGATCCGGATCGTGCAGGCCTTCGCGAACGAGGATGTGGAGCGTTCGAAATTCCGCCAGGGCAATGAGGCCTTCCTGCAGTCCAAGCGGGAGAATTACAAGGCCATGGGCACGTTCCAGACGGGTACGCTGTTTTTCCAGGGCCTGTTGTATCTGTCGACGCTGGTCTGCGGCGGGTATTTTATTGCGGCCGGGCAGATGAAGCCCGCGGATCTGGCGACATTCGCGCTGTATATCGGGATCTTTATCAGCCCGGTCCAGATCCTGGTGGAGCTGACGGAAATGCTGCAGAAGGGGCTTTCCGGCTTTCGCCGTTTCCTGGAGATCGTGGAGGCGGAGCCTGAGATCAAGGATGCGCCGGACGCGGTGCCACTGGCGGATCCGAGGGGAGATATTCTCTTTGAGGACGTGAGCTTCAGGTATGAGGATCAGGATGCGGTGCTCGAGCATGTGAGCCTTAAGATTCCATCGGGGAGGTCGGTGGCGCTGGTCGGACCTTCCGGAGGCGGAAAGACGACGATCTGCTCGCTCCTGCCCAGGTTTTATGATGTGGACGGCGGCCGGATCACGATCGGCGGCTAGGATATCCGCAAGCTGCAGCTCAGGAGCCTGCGCAGCGCCATCGGCATTGTACAGCAGGACGTCTATTTATTCGGCGGCACGATCCGGGAAAACATTGCCTATGGCAGACCGGACGCCACCATGGAGGAGATCGTGGACGCGGCCAAAAAGGCGAATATCCATGATTTTGTCATGACGCTGCCGGACGGCTATGATTCATCCGTAGGCGAACGGGGCACGCGCCTGTCCGGCGGGCAGAAGCAGCGTATCTCCATCGCCCGGGTCTTCCTGAAAAATCCGCCCATCCTGATCCTGGACGAGGCGACCAGCGCCCTGGACAATGAGAGCGAACGCACGATCCAGCAGAGCCTGGATGAATTGTCCAAGGGCCGCACGACGATCACGATCGCCCACAGGCTTTCCACCATCAAGGGGGCGGATGAGATCCTTGTGATCGATGAGCACGGCGTCGCGGAGCGTGGCTCCCATGAGGCGCTGCTTGACGCCGGCGGGATCTATGCGCGTTATTATGCGATGCAGTGAGCTTTGCGGCTATAGATGACTTACAGGCTCGGGTCTGACTGGGTGTTTATACTCGCAGGGTAACTGTTCAGTCACAGGCAAGGCTGCGCTGAAGGCGTCTCTGTGGAGAGGCCCGTCGGCGCAGCCTTGTAACCGTGAAGGAGCCTGTGGAGGCAAATGATTGCGGGAACAGCACCGGACCAGGTTGCATATACTGTCTGGCTTTTCCGCAGGTATTGAGTGGAGGGTAAAAAAATGGCTGAGCCAGGGAATAAATCAAACGCATCCGCTTCCATGATCAAGGATCTGACGAAGGGGAGTGTGACGAAGCAGCTGCTCATGTTTGCCATGCCGCTTTTTGTCGCGAATGCGCTGCAGGCTGTGTATAACCTTGTGGACATGATCGTCGTCGGACAGGTGGTCGGCGGGGCGGGCATGTCCGCCGTATCGATCGGAGGAGATGTGCTGCACCTGCTGACCTTTGTGGCGATGGGTTTTTCCTCCGCCGGACAGGTCATCATCGCCCAGTATGTCGGGGCAAAGGAAAATGAACGCATCCGTCATCTGATCGGGACCATGTTTACCTTCCTGCTCGGCGTCTCCATCGTGATCTCCGTCATTTGCGCCGTGCTCCGCCGCCCGATCCTGGGCTGGCTGAATACGCCGGCGGAATCGTATGCGTACACGATGGACTACATGATGACCTGCGTGGCAGGGCTGCCTTTTATTTATGGATACAACATCGTTTCCGCCATCCTGCGCGGGATGGGGGATTCAAAACGGCCGTTCCTGTTCATCGCCATCGCGGCCGTGCTGAATACGGTGCTGGACATTCTTTTTGTAGGCTTTTTCGGAATGGGTCCCTTTGGTGCGGCCCTGGCGACGGTCATCGGCCAGAGCGTCAGCTTTGTGATCTCGCTGATCTATCTCTATCGGCGCAGGGAAAGCTTTGGCTTTGATTTCCGCCCCGCCAGCTTCCGGATCGAAGGCAGTGTGCTCAGGCCTCTGCTTTCGCTGGGCATTCCCATGGCGATCCAGTCGGCGGCGGTCAGCATGTCAAAGGTGGTGCTGATGGCGTGGATCAATAACGAGGGCGTTGTTTATTCTGCTTTGTCCGGGATTTACAACAAGATGGGCATGATGATGGGAATCGTATCCAATTCCTTTACCACGGCAGGCAGCTCCATGGTCGGCCAGAATCTGGGCGCCCGCCGCTATGAAAGGATCCCCCGGATCCTTGGCGTCGTGCTTGGCATCGGGCTGACGATCTCCGGAGTTGCCTCCGTGCTGCTGCTGGTGTTTCCGAAGGAAGTGTGCGAAATGTTCACCAATGATCCGATGGTGCTCGGTGAATACGGCTTGATCATCCTGCCGATCGTGCTGAACTTCTTTGGCGCGGCGACCCGTTCAGGGGCGTTTTCCATCATCAACGGCTCCGGCAATTCCAGACTCAACCTCC
>JAFWDX010000020.1 GCA_017515945.1 Blautia sp.
TGTGCCTGGAACTTGCCTTACTGATGAATGTATATCTGCACTATGGAAATCTGATTTACCTTACCACACGGTTTTTTCAGCTGATCATGATTTTCCTTCTCCTGGTCGACATTGTGACGCTGGTTCTCTCTGACGCATATCACAATGTGATCCGGCGAAATACCTGGCAGGAGTTTCTGGGCACGCTCAAGCAGACTCTCTATAATGCATTGTGTTTTGCGATCCTGATCATTATGCTCCAGGACCACCGGATATTACCGAACCTCATCTACGTGGGCACGATTGCGGTATACTGTCTGCTGGCCTATACGATGCGCGTTCTGTGGAAGGAGCATCTGCACCGCAAGCTGCATTTCCGCAGCAATACAGGTATGCTCGTGGTTACGACGGAGGAACGCATGGATGAGATCATGCCGGCCCTCGGTGCACATAATTTCGGGGAATACCGTTTCGTAGGGATCGTGCTGATGGATCGTACCAAAGGTTATGACGATTACAAGCGCGAGCTCAAATCCATGTACAAAAGACAGAAGGATCTGATCAACATCAAGATCGTAGCCGATCAGGACAGCCTGATCGAGTATCTGACCACCAACTGGGTAGATGAGATATATATCGACAGTGTCGTTCTCGACAGGATGTCCCAGGATCTGATCAATGAGATCATGGGGATGGGGATCACCGTTCATTTTGCGCTTGATCAGATCGAGAACGTTGAGGCACGCCATAAACACGTCGAATGGGTCTGCGGGTCCCTGGTCATCACGGCCAGTCTTGGTTATGTGACACAGCGGTCTCTTATGCTCAAGCGCTGTATGGATATTGCGGGCGGTATCGTGGGGTGTATCCTGACCGGTTTTCTGACTCTGATCATCGGTCCGATGATCTATATTGCAGATCCCGGACCAATCTTTTTCAAACAGACCCGTATCGGCCGTAACGGCCGTAAATTCCAGATCTACAAGTTCCGCAGCATGTACATGAATGCCGAAAAGGTCAAAAAAGAGCTGCAGGAGAAAGAAGGGCGTGAAGACGAACTGATGTTTAAGATGGAGCATGATCCCAGAATCATCGGCTCGGGCTACAGACCTGACGGATCCTGGAAAAAAGGCCTGGGAGGTTTTATACGAGACCTTTCTCTGGATGAATTCCCCCAGTTCCTGAATGTCCTGATGGGAGACATGTCACTTGTCGGCACCCGTCCGCCTACGGTGGATGAGTGGGAGCAGTATGAGTCCTGGCATCGCAGCCGCATGTCCACCAAGCCCGGGATCACCGGTCTGTGGCAGGTGAGCGGCCGCAGCACGATCCGTGATTTCAGCCAGGTGGTACAGCTCGACAGAGAATATATCGAGAACTGGAGCCTGGTTCTGGATATCCAGATCCTGCTCAGGACGGTCAGTGTTGTGCTTGCCCGAAAAGGCGCCATGTAAGAGAGGAGGCGGTTTATGAACAGCTTTGTCAGACAGGATTTCATGCAGACAGTGATGATCATTCTGCTGCTGGCGGCGGGGTATTTTTTCCTGCTGTCTGAAATATCAAAAAGGGCAGCTGATAAACGTTCTGTTCCGACACTGGCCGGTGTTCTGCTTGTGATCATGGGCGGTGTCAGTGCCGTATTGTATTTTATGTTCAGCAGCACAGGCAACACCGGACTGATGCTGATTTTCATTATCATGCTTTATGCGGTCATCACAGTCGCAGCCATGGTGTTTTACATCGTCAATAACCACGAATATATGAGCAAAGGGGCATTTATCATTTTCCTGCTTTACATTTTGGCTGTTCTGTATATCACATTGTTCAGCCGGAAGGATGTAAGCATCAGCACCATTCTGGTACAGCCGTTTGCCCATGTTTCGGAGGCGCTCCGGATGCATTCGTTTGAGCCGCTGCAGCATGAGCTGCTCAACATTGCCATGTTTGTCCCGGTCGGGTTCCTGTTTTGCATGATCGATCCGGAGGAACTGTGCCGCGTTGCATATGTACTTCCTGTCGGAATGCTTTTTTCAGTTCTGATCGAGACCCTTCAGCTGCTGCTCAGGAGAGGGCAGTGCGATATAGACGACATCATCTCCAACTCACTCGGAGCGGTCGTCGGCTACCTGATTTTCAGAGTTTTTCATCGCTTTGAGGAATGATTGACGGATGGATTTTGCTGTACAGATCTTAAAAGATACATTGACGACGCTTTACCAGATCACAGGGATCTCTCTGGTCTGCTGTATCCTGTTCATGTTCGCCTACCTGTATTGCAAAGAGCATGGGGCGAAAGAAGGGATCCGCAGATGGGTAAATATGCTGAAGACCAGTCATGAGTTCCGCAGGATCCTGCTTCTTGCCTTTTACACGGCGATGATCCTGAATAAAACACTGTTCAGCAGACCGATATGGAAGCAGTCGTTTAAAAATGTCATTGGCGTGTGGGGCTTCTATGAGGATGGAAATCTTTATACGGAAAATGTGGAGAACATCATGCTGTTCATCCCTTTCCTTGCGCTGTTGATGTGGGCGCTTCATGATTATTTCTGGAAAGACAGACAGATGACAGGATGGCTGTACTTTCGAAAAGCCCTTCTCATTTCTTTTATATCGAGTGCGGCCATCGAAATGTCACAGCTTTTTCTGAAGGTCGGTGCGATCCAGATTTCCGACCTCGTTTTCAATACGCTGGGCGGACTGATCGGCGCAGCTGTTTACTGGATCTGGCATAAACACACATTGAAGAAAACGGATTCCGAAAAAAATGAAAGCGAATAACTCTTTTAAAAAATTGTGCTTTGCGGCATCATCCGGCGGTCATCTCGAACAGATCCTGATGCTCAGACCGCTTATGAAAAAATATGACAGTTTTCTGGTGACAGAAAAAACATCATACCAGAAGAACAATCCGGAAATACGCACGCTGTACCTCAAACAGGTGAACCGAAGGGAGAAAAAATTCCCTGTTCTGCTCCTGCAGAATACAATTTCAGCTGTAAAAATCCTGCATCGGGAAAAGCCTGATATTATTATTTCCACGGGCGTGCTTGCCGTAGTTCCCCTGTGCATCCTGGGTAAGCTTACAGGCCGTAAGCTGATCTATATCGAGTCATTTGCAAAAGTGACGAGCCCGACGCTGACCGGCCGGATCCTGTACAGATTCGCGGATCAGTTCTATGTGCAATGGGAGCCGATGCTGAAGGTCTATCCCAAAGCGATTTATCTTGGAGGAATATATTAAAGATGATCTTTGTTACCCTGGGTTCTCAGAAATTTCAGTTTAACAGACTTCTGCAGGAGGTCGACAGGCTCGTGGAGAGCGGTGTGATCACCGAGGAGGTTTATGCACAGACCGGTTACAGTGATTACAGACCCAAAAACTTTGCGTTTTCTCAGTTTTTATCCAGAGATGAGTTTGCGGCTCATATTAAGGCTTCTGACATAGTGATCACCCACGGAGGCACCGGTGCCATCATCGGTGCTGTCAAAGCGGGGAAAAAGGTGATCGCGTTTCCACGGCTGGCAAAATACGGGGAGCATGTGGATGATCACCAGCTGCAGATCATTGAGCTGTTTAAAGAATCAAATCTGATCATCGGATGCATGGAGTGCGGGGAACTGGAAGATGCATTAAAGAGGATCGATACGCTGACATTTACACCATATGTTTCAAACACGGACAGGATCATTGATTCGATTGAGGCTTTTATTAATAAATGACAGGTAAAACAACGTGAGTGAGATATCTAACCCGGGTTTAAGGAAACAAGTGGATAGCAAGCAGGATAATATCTTATTTGAACTGGTTATTATTTTTGCTTTTGTTAACAGTCTCGGGTTTCCTGGAAACTACACAAAGGCATTTGGAAGTTCTTTAGGTACACTTATAGAGTATACTTCATTTCTGCTTCAGATTATTGTAATGCTGATGTCAAGCGGTGACTCGCTCTTCAATATAAAAATAGTAAACCTGCATAGAAAATATCGCTCAATATATTTTCTCCTTATTGTTTTTACAGTTTGTTCTATGCTGGTGACGATCAGTAAATCCAAGGAATTAATATCCTGCGTAAGGGTTTCTGTGACAGCCTTTTTTGGAATCTGGATCGTTGAGAATTTTTCGCTGAAAAAACTGCTGGAAATGATCTATACTTCCCAGATTATCTTTATCTTTTTTTCAGTTGTCTTTGCTGTATTTTTTAAAAGATACCGGGACTGGACCAGCAGTTATGCATCCTATTATATCGGGCTTTATGGTACTAAGAATCAGGCTGGTATGGAGCTTGCCTTCGGTATGAA
>JAFWDX010000196.1 GCA_017515945.1 Blautia sp.
GGTTCCTTGACTCACACGTAAGTGCGAGTCAAGGAACCTGTCCCCCCTGACTCATGGAACCGCCCCCGACTTATTTTCTTATTTTTTTATCTCCGGATCCACAGGCATTCCGTCCACAAGTCCCTGAGCCGCATTCACCAGCTCTGCTTCATCATCGGAGATCCTGGAAAAGGGAAAGGCAATAACCTTGGAAGAAGAAGAGGTCTGCTGGCCGAAAAGTCTGCTTGCCAGTCTGGCCTTAAGGTCAGTATTTCTGGAAAAATCTGTTTTCGAAAGTGCTTTTTCTAAGTTTGTCATTTTTGTTTCCTCCTTTTGCCGTTGTCCGGCGCTTTTCTCATCTGTATATTATTCTTGCTGCTGTATCTTTTTACGCTGCACATTGTCTGCAGCCGTCCGGCCGCAGGTCCTTCCGCCGCATTGGAAATGCGCCTCCCAGGGGACGCCTTCGGTGTGGCCTTGGCTGTTGGGCCTTTGTTCCGCCCACCTGCCAGTAAATGCGAGGTGCTGACGGAACAGTTATGATTCCTTTCAGTAATATATACGGTCCTGTTCCGGTCTGTCCACGATTATGAGAAAAATAAGTAGACCTAAGGTAACTGTTCAGTCAGCACCTCGCATTTACTGCGAGGTGCGTGGAACAAAAGCTCAACAGCCAAGGCCATGCGCACTTCCAATGCGACGAAAGGAGCCTGCGCCTGGCCTCGTAACTGTGAAGGAGCTTGTGACTGAACAGTTACGACCTAAGCAGATCGGATCATAACTGCTGCCGCGCGACCATGTCAGCGAAAAGTCCGTTCATTTTCATCAGCTCTTCGTAGGTACCCTCCTCCTGCACCTTGCCGCCGTCGATATACAGGATCCGGTTGCAGCTGCGGATGGTGGAGAGTCTGTGCGCGATGACCAGCCTGGTGCAGTGGAGCGCATCGAGGGACTGAGTGATCTTTTTCTGGGCAATGTTGTCCAGGGCGGAGGTCGCTTCGTCAAAGATGAGGATCGACGGTTTTGGCGCGATGGCCCTGGCGATCATCAGGCGCTGTTTCTGTCCGCCGGATATCCCGCCCTGGCCTTCGGAGATCATGGTGTGCATCCCCATGGGCATCGCGCGGATGTCGTCAGCGATGCAGGCTGTTTCGGCGGCTTCCCAGGCTTCGTCCATCGTCAGCGAGGAAGCGGACAGCGCAATGTTTTCATAGATGGAATTATTAAAAAGCCCGCTGCTCTGCATCACGGTACCGATCTTGCGGCGCAGGGATTTGAGGTCGATCTGATTCAGGTTTTTGCCGTCATAAAAGATGGCACCCAGCTCAGGCTTTTCAAAACCGAGCAGCAGACGGACCAGTGTGGATTTGCCGCATCCGGACGGGCCGACGATCGCCACATATTCACCGGCGTGGATCTTTAAGGACAGGTTGTCGATGATCTTAGGGCCATCCTTGACATAACGGAAAGTCACATTGTTGATCTCGATATTTCCCTTGAGGCTGGTCAGGACTTTCTTGCGTTCTCCTGTCTCCGGAACGGTAACAAGGATCGGGCGCGCCATATCCAGCACGGGCTTGATCCGGGCAAAGACCATGACGACAGAGACGAGAGAGGCAAATGCCCCCATCACCATGCCATAGGCCTGATTGAAAGCCATATAATCGCTCATGCTTACGGCGCTGTTGAGCGCGATCGAGTAGAGTATGATGGTGCCGACCAGACGGATGCCTTCGGTGATCACACCGTTGACCTTGAGCAGGAGCGGCGGATTGTACCGCAGGGAAGCGCCCTGGTTAAAGGATCTGGCCCAGTGGGCGAACATGCGTTTTTCGGCGCCTGCCAGGCGGATCTTCTGGATCCCGTTTACCAGTGCAAAGGAGAGGCCCAGCGTTTTGGCCTCGACCTCCATGATCTTTTTCTGCCGGACAGTCTCCAGGATCATGTTGAGTGTGGAGAAACCAAGCGTGGCAAATATGATCAGCAAGGAGGGCACCACCAACACACGTGCGTACTGGAAAATCTTTGTGACATATAACAGCGAGACAAGCGATGTCAACCCGGATGAAAGCACTGCGCTGACCAGTGAGGAACACAGTGAGTTGACGGACTGCATGCGCGAAGAAAGCTCGCCGGAATTATATTCTCTGAAAAATTCAGGCGGCAGGGATAAAACCCTCATCATGGCCGCGGACTCGATATTGAGCTGGAGCCTGGTCTGGACACAGCCGCTGATGAGGTTGCTGCCGGCACTGATCACGATGCTGCTCAGCCGTACGCAGATCATGAAAACAGCCATGGCGGACAGCACGGAAATCTTACCGCTGTCCAGCACCACGCCGAAGAGCAGACTGGTGAGATCCGGCAGGATATTCGCGACCAGGGTCGTCAGGAGCGTGACGCTGACGATCAGGGCGATATCCGAAAAATGCAGACAGTCCACGATATAGCGGAAAAGCATGGGTATGGACAGCTTTGTCTGCGGAAACGGATGGTAAAAGCAGTAGGCGTCCTCCCGGATCTTTTTCATGGACTTACGTGTGATCCAGTATGTCTCCCCTGCGGAAGGATCATAACAGCGGTACCCGAACGGAAAAGAGGGGATCAGAGCCACCGGTGAGCCGTCCTCCTGCCGGAAGCCGAGAAAAGCGCCGATCGCGTCATTGTACCAGTTCCCGTCCAGCTTGATCCTGCGGTACATCATACCCTGGGGATGGAGGATGTATTCCATCTGATCCTCCAGGTCCGTGATGGTCTCGGGTACCTTTTGATATTTCAGATGATAATACCGGAGGATCTTCTCCAGCGTATCAGCTGTCAGGACCCGGTCGTCCTGCATATAAGCATGCTGTTTTCCCAGGACCGTGTCCGCCGCTTCGTGCAGGACATCGGAAAACAGCTGGTCGTCCACCGTCACTCGCTGACGGATCTGTTCATCAAACCAGTTCACAGGTTACCTCCAGTTTAATTATCCGTTTTCCCTATTCGTTGGTGACCAGAGATGTATACAGGCCTCCTTTGGCAAAGAGCTCCTCATGGGTGCCCCTTTCCACGACCCGGCCGTGATCAAGCACGATGATCTCATCACAGTCTCTGATGGTGGAGAGCCTGTGGGCGACGACGATACAGGTGATCCCCCGCTCCGAGATGGCTTTGACCGCGTTGTATTCCGTCTTTGCGTCCAGGGCGGAGGTGGCCTCATCCAGGATCAGGATCGTAGGATCCTGCGCCAGGACTCTCGCGAGCTCGAGCCGCTGGCGCTGACCGCCGGACAGATCCATGCCGCCCTCTGTCAGGCGGCTTTCGTACCCGCCCTCCCTTTTCATGATATCCTCAT
The DNA here is from genome assembly GCA_017515945.1 of Blautia sp. Taxonomy (GTDB): domain Bacteria; phylum Bacillota; class Clostridia; order Lachnospirales; family Lachnospiraceae; genus Blautia_A. Next base: position 3,317 of record JAFWDX010000196.1, read on the forward strand.
GGATCTGGGCGTCCCTCGCGGCGAGGATGACCTCAAAGTCCTCGATGGAGCTGTCCCACATACGGATATTCTGGGCGATGGTATCCTCAAACAGGGTGATATCCTGATCCACTACCGCCAGGGATCCGGTCAGGATATTGCGGTCGATCTCCCCGATGGGCTTGCCGTCAAAGAGAATCTCGCCGCTCCATGGCTTATAAAGTCCGCTGATCAGCTTGGCCAGCGTGGATTTTCCGCATCCGGAGGAGCCGACAAAAGCCACCCGGCTGCCGGGTTTCATGGACATGCTGAAATTTGTGATCAGGGGAGGCTGCAGCGGCGCATAGCCGAAGGTGACATTTTTCAGCTCGATCTGCCCGCTCAGCTTGCGGTATTCGGTTTCTTCAGCTTTTTCTGCCGGCTGGTCGGCGGAGATGTCCGGATATTCCATGACATCCTCCACGCGCTCCATATCCGTACGCATCTCCTGCAGTGTCTGTCCGGCGCCGATCAGCGTGGACACAGGAGCGGTAAAGGATGCCAGGTAGGACTGGAAGGAAAGGATCATGCCGACAGTGAACTTGCCCTGGATGACAAGCCAGACACCCAGGATCAGGATCATGACGCTGGAGGTTTCGGACAGGATCCTGGGAACAAGCCCGAGTGTGGTATCCAGTCTCTGAAACCGGATACGCTGCGTATTGACGCTGGCCTGCAGTCCGGACCAGTTCCGGAAGAAGCCGTTTTCGGATCCGCTGGCTTTGATGGTCTCCACCATCCGGATCCCGGTCATGGTCACGCCGGTCAGCTTGCCTGAATCCCGCTGCTGGACTCTGGTGATATTCACGCGCATTCTGGACATGACCATGGAATTGATCAGATTGATCAGCATGCTGGAAATACCCACCAGTGTCAGAAGGGGGCTTTGCTGCAGCATGATCGTGAGATATACGACCATCATCACGGTATTGAGCAGCAGAGGCGCAAAGGTGTTCACGAGCCGTTCAGCGATCGAGGCGTTGGTCATCTGACGCTGCAGCAGATCGTCGGCCATGCGCTGGGAAAAGAACTCCATGGGCAGGCGCAGCAGCTTCCACATGTAGGTCATGCTCCCGACCACGGACATCTTGGCCTGGATACGCAGGGAATAGATCGCCTGAAACCAGGAGGTCGTCAGATGAATGACGGTGAGGATCGACATCAGTATGAGAAAGGGCATCACCCAGGACGGATTGTGCCCGACGATCAGTCTGTCCATGAAAACGCGGCTCATGGCCGGATCGATCAGGCCAAAGAGCGAAGTGATAACAGACAGCAGTATGACAAAAAGGATGGCGGATCCTGCGCCGGTGAGCCTTTTTCTGGCAAAGGCCAGGGTGCTTTTGGGGGCTCCGGAGGGCGTGAACTTTTCGGAGGGTGCCATCATGATGAAAATGCCGGTGAAGCCTTTGTCAAATTCCTCTTCGGTGAGGGTGATCTTGCCCCGGGCGGGATCATTGATATGGACCTTGCCATGGCTGAAGCCGTCCAGCACCATGAAATGATTGAATTCCCAGTGGATGATGCAGGGAAAGGAGCCTTCCTCCTTGAGGACGGCAGGCTCCGCTTTGTAGGCATCCGCTTCCAGCCCGTAGCTGCGCGCGGCCAGCATGATGTTCCTGGCGTTTGAGCCGTCTCTGGAAACGCCGCAGTCACGGCGCACCTGCTCCAGAGGAATCCATTTGTCATAGTAAGCCAGGATCATTGTCAGGCAGGCGGCGCCGCATTCCAGGGCTTCGAGCTGCATCACAACAGGGACTTTGGCTGTTTTGTGCTGTACAGGCTGTTTGATTTTTTTTGATTGTGTATCCATCAGCTACCTCAGATAACTTTGGGGCCTGGCTGTTCAACGTTTGTCTCAAGCACCTGCCAGGGCACGCCTGCGGTGTCGCAGTAAATGCGAGGTGCTGACTGAACAGTTACGGTTATTCTGCTTTTTCTCACGCACCTGCATTACATGTCTGCAGTGCCGCAGCAAATGCGAGGTGCTGACTGAACAGTTACGGGCGTTTCACGCTCTGCCGGAGAAAAAGAGAGAGATCGGTCTGAATGTCTGTGTGACGACGGTGGCTTCGTAGTCTCCGTCCTTCAGGGAGGTCGAAGACGTTAAAATACGGACGTTCTTGGCGGGAGAGAGATACCCGGTCCGGTACAGCGCGGGATCATCTGAGGCATCCAGGGTTTTTTCCTGTGCCTCGGCAGTCAGGGCCTCCATCTCCACGTCGCCGATGGTGATCTCCACCTCTTCATCCGTCAGTCCGGTTTCATCTGCCAGCACATAGCAGTAGACCACTCCGTTCCTGACCTGGGCAGGCACGGTGATACTGGTGATGATCTGCCCAAAGATGCCCCAGATCAGAAAGCCGGAGAGCAGCACGATGATCCCCAGCAGTACGAACCAGACGCCCGGTCCCGTCACCCGCAGGTAGTCGGTCAGCTGCTCGGGAGCGGAGAACTGCTCCAGGGTCTTCTTTCTGAATAATTCATTTTCCATTATGTTATCCTTTCACTTTCCGTTTGTACATTCTCCGCGGATCTGCTGATGTGTCTGAATCTCCGAACGATCTGTACGGAGATTCTATACGCGCCATCAGATCAATGGAAAATGGACCTGCTTTTCCACGCGGTCCGGCCGGAGGTCCTGAATACGTGAAATCAAAGAGTATCACGAATCGCGACTCTCCAGGATGTCAAGACCAAATTCTCCGGGCTTGAACCGTGGACAGACACTGTCCTCCGTGGCGATGACGGAGGCGGCTATACGTGTGCCGATCTCGCAGGCCTGGGCGAGTGTCTTCCCATAAGTCAGTCCGATAGTCACACCGGCACAGAAGGCATCCCCACAGCCTGTCGTATCGATCACGTCCACCTTTGGTGCATCGATCATACCGAGTTCGCCGCATAAAGAGGCATACACCGCACCTTCGTCGCCCATCGTCACAACCATTCGGCGGATGCCCGCCTGGCGGATCTTTTCCTGCAGTACGGGCAGGAGCTGTTCTTTGGAAAAGGAAGAGTAGTCCTCGGCAAAGAAGAGGCCTGCTTCCTGGAGATTGCAGACAAAGCAGGCGATTCTGGAAATCTGCCCCCGCCGCTCCAGGGCGATGGACATGTTGGAGACCAGTCCGTAGACATCCTTGCCATACTTTTCGGCGAGACGCAGGACCTCCTCCAGGATAAAATCCTCGATGTCAACCTCGATGGCGATGCTGTCCGCACCTTGAAAGATCTCATCTCCCTGCTCCTGCAGGATATGCATGATCCCTGTCAGGTCCGGCCGGCGGGAGATCGACGCGACGACATCGCCGTTATTGTCAAAGACCGCCAGCCAGGTGCCCATCCCGTCCGGAACCCGCCGGATATAGTCTGTATTCACATGGTGGCGTCTCAGTCTCTCGAGCACGTCGGTGCCGAGACCGGTGTCGTCCACCAGACTGACAAAAGTGGGATGCAGGTCGATGTTGGCGATATCCTCGACCAGGTTGCGGCTGACACCGCCATGTACCTGCTGCACCCGGCCCGCGTTGCGTCCTGCCGGGATGTACTGTGCCAGAGGGTATCCTTTGATATCGACAAATACGGAACCGATTACGACAATGCCCATGGAATGGCCTCCTTTGTTTTCGGTTTTACATAATATATGGATAATATTTTAATCTGAATGCGTCCTTGCGTCAAGCGCAACACGTGAGTCAGGGGGACAGGTTCCTTGACTCATTATAGGGTCAGAACCAATCAGAGTTCGTGCTTCCATTCAACTCACAATACCGGTTGATATATTCTGGAACCTGTGATTGAATATATGCAGATGAGTCAGGGGGACAGGTTCCTTGACTCACACACAGGTGTGAGTCAAGATTAAACAGGGGGAAAATAATAATGAGTGAAGCATGGAAAAAACGAAGGGCGTGGCTGTCCGCGCTGAAATGGGAGCTGCCGGAGAACCTGGAGACGCCGGCTCAGGCAGCAGCCTTCGAGGGAGAGCATTTCCTGGCTCCCAGGAACGAAAAACCGGAGCTGGAGGAGGATGCCGGGCTGGGTGAGGCATATGAAATAACCTCACAGGGGGAAACATGGAGGATCCGCGGCGGCCGGACGGGTCTTCTGTACGGTGTATATGCGCTGATTCGATGTCTGCTCACGGCGGGAAAAATACCGGAGGGAATATGCAGTCCGTATTATCCTCTGAGGATGCTCAATGCCTGGGATAATATGTCCGGAGATATCGAGCGGGGATATGCCGGCCGTTCTCTGTGGTTCGAGGGCGGAGAATTCCGGTATGAGCCGGACCGGATCAGGCAGCTGGGCCGGATGCTCGCCTTCGCCGGGATCAATGTGCTGTGCATCAACAACGTCAACGTTCATGCCCCTGCGCAGGGGCTGGCAGATGAATGGCTGCCTGACGTGGAGGCCTTTGCCCGGATCCTGCGCCCCTTCGGCGTGCGGCTGATGCTGTCCATAGACTTTTCGATGCCGCTGCAGCGCGGCCTGGAGACGGCGGATCCCCTTGATCCCCGGGTACAGGAATGGTGGAGGCAGCAGGCGGACCGGATCTGGGAGACTGTGCCGGATCTGGCCGGCTTCCTGGTAAAGGCGGACAGTGAGCACAGACCCGGACCGAATGCGTACGGAAGAACACATGCGGATGGAGCCAACATGCTGGCCCGTGCCGTTGCGCCTTATGGAGGCGTGCTGGTATGGCGTGCTTTTGTCTATGACTGTATGCAGGACTGGCGGGATACGCATACGGATCGCCCCTGCGCTGCATACGACCTGTACCATCCCATGGACGGGGACTTCGATGAGAATGTGATCCTGCAGGTCAAGAACGGGCCTTATGATTTCCAGGTACGGGAGCCTGTATCACCGCTGTTCTTTGGCATGCCCCACACCCGGCTGGCGCTGGAGCTGCAGCTGGCACAGGAATATACCGGCCAGCAGGTGGACCTGTATGCCATGCCGCCGATGTGGAGAGAGATTTTTGATCAGATTGGCAAAGAAAAGGCACAGGCGATCGCCGCGGTGACGAACCTGGGACGTGACGACAATTGGACAGGTCATCCCATGGCCGCCCTTAATCTGTATGCGTTCGGCCGCTATGCCTGGGACCCTGATCTGGAGCCGGAAGCCGTTATTCGGGAATGGGTGAGGCTGACATATGAGCTCAAACCGGAGCAGGAGAACGTCCTGGAAAGGATCCTGCTGAAAAGCCGCAGCGTTTATGAAAAGTATACCTCGCCGCTGGGCCTTTGCTGGATGGTCAATCCGGCTTATCATTACGGGCCGAGTCCCTATGGATATGAATTTCAGGCATGGGGAACCTACAACCGCGCGGACAGGGACGCTGTCGGCATAGACCGGACATCTGCAGGCACAGGATATACCGGACAGTATCCGCCGGCATTGCGGGATTTATTTGAAAATAAAGACACCTGCCCGGAGAACCTGCTTCTTTTCTTTCACAGACTGCCGTATACCTGGCGGATGCGGGATGGGAGGACCCTGATTCAGCGGATCTATGATGATCATTTCGAAGGGTACGATGAAGCGGAAAAGATGAAAGAGGAGCTGGAAACGCTCGGGCTTCCCGCTGTGGACGCGGCAGAGGTTATAGAACGGGCTGAGCGTCAGCTTCAGAACGCCAGAGAGTGGCGGGATGTGATCAACACCTTCTTCCACAGACTCAGCGGGGTTCCGGATGAAAAAGGAAGGAAGATCTATCTATAAAGAATGAGTCGCAGGGACAGGTTCCTCGACTCATTTTATGAAAGTTAAACAGAGTCTAGTGGTCCGTCTCAATCAGTTTTAAACTTAAAGTGCCAGATTGGCTTCATAGGCAAGGCGAGCTCAGTTGCCGTAGCGGGCTACGGCAACTGAGCCCAACGCAGCATATGAAGTCAGGATGGTGCTTTAAGTTTAAAGATGATTGAGATGGCCCACTAGTTACATGTCTACTATCAAGGGTGCAACTGGTGAGTGTGTCTAAAACCTGGGTACAATTCAACTGTCTGTGTCCACTGTTATGGGTACATTATAGAAGCCCGTAAAGCATGAGAACCCTGCGTAAAAAATAAGAGCCCCATAAGTAGGAGAGGGTTGTGTAAAATATAAGAGGCGTGCATTATATAAAATGAGGGCCGGTTCTGTGTGAAGACACATAGAACCGGCCTTTCTGAATTTGCACAAAAAAAATCTGTGCAGAACACTGCACAGACCATAATCGGGGCAACAGGATTTGAACCTGCGACCTCTCGGCCCCCAGCCGAGCGCGCTACCAAGCTACGCCATACCCCGCAACAGAGGTTACTTTATCACGAAAAGAGGAGAGAGTCAAGGACTTTTATAATTTTTTTCTAAAAAACTTAATGCTTCTATTCGCGGTTTAACTGAAAATGCTATCGTGTAACCGGACGCCGGGCTGAGTAATGCTTTGAGGCGGGCAGAGCGATCCTAATGTGTGACTGTCGGTGAAAAATATACGAGACCAAAACCCATGGGTCTTTTGGAACAAGAGTGAGTCAGGGAATCTGCTCCCCCCCTGACTCACCGATGAGTCAAGGAACCTGTCCCCTTGACTCACCGAATGAGTCAAGGGACCTGTCCCCCTGACTCATTAAAAGCTCCTTGATATTTGCATAAATGTATACTATAATAACAGCGGTAACACTAAAATATGGTTGTATTGTTTATAATTCATCCTGCATCGGGGAAAATATTTGTTCAGAATGCCTCACGAGAAGAGATGATATTTCTCAATACGACCGAAAAAAGGTAAAAGAAAGAAAAGGAGCCGCTATGAAGAAAAGATTAATGGCACTGGCAATGGGCCTGGCCCTGGCATCCATGTCTGCCGTCGGTGTTTGTGCCGCGGATTATGAGATGATCGTCGGACATGCACAGCCGGAAGGAAATCCCCGCTATGTCTCCATGGAGAAATTCGCGGAGGATGTCGAGGAAAAGACAGAGGGTGCAGTACACGTGACTGTATATGGCAATGGACAGCTCGGTACCGAGAAGGAGATGCTCGAGCAGGTCGTCAACGGCGTCGTTCAGGGTATGCGCGGCGGACAGTTTGACTTCTCCCCGCGTCTGCTGATGTTCACGGCTCCCTTCCTTACCCAGACACGTGCGCAGGTGACAGCCCTGCTTCAGTCTGACCTGGCCAAAAAGGTCTGTGCCGAGGCCGAGGAGAGCACCGGCACAGTGATCATCAACCTGTGTGACGCCGGCGGATATCGTCAGTTCTCCAACAACAACCATCCGATCACCAAGCCGGATGACCTCAAGGGCCTCAAGATGCGCACGAACGGCATGAAGACCATCGACATGACCTTCCAGGCCATGGGTGCTTCCACAGTTTCCGTTCCTTATGCGGATCTGTACATGGCACTTAAGACCGGTGTCGCGGACGGACAGGAAAATCCGTGGGTGAACGTTGTCGGTATGAAGTTCTATGAAGTTCAGAAATATTTCACCGCCGTCAATTATCAGTTCCATCCGGATCCCTTCTATGTAAATGCCACCTGGTGGAATTCTCTGCCTGAGGAGTATCGGACGATCATTTCCGAGTGCGCTGCGGAGATGGGTGAGTACAACGATCAGCTCATCGATGAAAATTCCGAGGCTGCCAAAGAAGAGATCATCGCCTCCGGCGCTGAGGTCTATGAGCCCACAGAGGAAGAACTGCAGGCTTTCAAGGATGCGGCACAGCCCGTCTATGACCAGATGGTCGAGGAGGGGATCTGCTCTGAGGAAGAGATGCAGGAGATGCTGGATATCGTGGCAAATGCTGAATAATAAGCCGGCATAATATGCATGCGATAAGGGGGACGATTCTCTGACTCACGGTCTTGTGGGAAAGCGAATCGTTCCCCTTTTTCCATGCATATAGTTAAATAGGCATGTATCTGTTCAGTCAGCACCTCGCATTTACTGCGGCACCGCAGGTGTGCCTTGGCAGGTGTGTGGAACAAAAGCTCAACAGGCAAGGCCACACCGAAGGCATCCCTGGGAGGCAAGCTTTCAATGCGATGAAAGGACCCTGTATCCGCCGGGGAACGCCTTCGGTACGGCTCCGTAACTGCAACGGAGCCTGTGACTGAACAGCTGCACGAAATGATAACAACGGACGCAGAAAGGAGATTCCTGTGCAAAAGCTAAAGAAATTCGGAAAGGGCGTTTTCACAGTCTATTTCGATATAGGCGTGATCGCTCTGGGTCTGCTGGCGATCCTGGTCGCCTTTGCCGTGGTCATGCGCTACTTTTTCGGCAAGAGCTGGAAAGAACTCTCGGAGTTCAATGTCACACTCTTTGCCTTTACCACCTTCTGGGGAATGGGGATCAATGTGATCAAGGGAGAGCATGTCCGTATCGATATCCTCTACAATGCCCTTCCCCCTTTCATGAAAAAGGTCTTCAGCATTATCGAGTATGTGATCATGCTGATCGTAGATGTGGTGTTCACCTGGATGGGCTATGGATATGTACAGATGGCCGGAAAGCAGATCAGTCAGGGCATGGAGATTCCCATGAAATACATGTACGGCATCATGCCGCTGAGCGGCGCGATCTGCTGCCTGTGTATTGTGATCAAGCTGATCGAAAGCCTGGCGGCTCCTGTGTCAGACTTTGAGAAAAAAGAAGAGTAGGAGGACATTGTTATGGCAATGCTGATTCTTTTGGTGCTTTTGATCTTCTTTGCGGTGCTTGGCGTACCGCTGGCATTCTCCATCGGGGCAGCCTGCATCACCTATATCCAGACGAATGCGCCGAACTTCCTGAGCATGATCCCTCAGCGCGTATGGAATGGTGCGTTTTCCGAGCTGATGATCGCGATGCCGCTGTTCATGCTGGCCGGTGAGCTGATGAATGTCGGCGGCATGACCCAGAGGCTGATGGATTTCTGCACGATCCTTCTGCGTCCGATCAACGGTGGTCTCGGAGAGGTCAACGTAGTCGCTTCCATGATTTTTGGCGGCATCTCCGGTTCCTCAGTGGCGGACACATCCGCTCTGGGTTCCATTGAGATCCCCGCCATGGAGGATGCGGGTTATCCCAGCGGCGTGGCCACCGGTGTCACCGTCGCCTCCTCCACGATGGGCATGATCATTCCGCCCTCGACACCCATGATCGTATATTCCATGATCTCCGGCGGTTCTGTCGGCGCGCTGTTTATGGCCGGTGCCGTGCCGGGCATCCTGATCGGCCTGACGCAGCTGCTCCTGGTTTACATCCTTTCTGAAAAGAACCACTGGCATCCCAAAAAAGAAAAGATTTCCGGAACTGAGATCCGCAAAAAGCTCCTGGGCGGCCTTCCGGCCCTGCTGCTGCCGCTGTTCATCATTATCTGCGTTTCCTTCGGCGTCTGCACCGCATCGGAAAGCGCTGCAGTGGCTGTTTTCTATGCACTGATCGTCGGCTTTTTCATTTACAGGGAGCTCACCTGGAAGCAGGTCTGGAGTGCGCTTAAAAAGAGCTTTATCTCCAGCTCCTCCATCATGATCATCATCGGCTTTACCACGATCTTCACCTGGGTACTGACCATGCAGGGTGTACCTCAGATGGTGGCGAACTTCTTCCTGAGTCTGAATATGCCCAGGTACGGGATCGCGCTGATCTTTGTCCTGATGATCCTCGTGATCGGCACCTTTATCGATGTGTCTCCGGCGATCCTGCTGCTGACCCCGATCCTGCTGCCCGTCATGAACACCTACGGCTTCAGCACGCTTCAGTTCGGCGCCATGATGATTACCGGTCTGGCCATCGGCCTGGTCACACCGCCGGTGGGCATGTGCCTGAATGCCTGCAACAAAATCAACGGCATGCCCGTGGTTGAGATCTTCAAACATGCTCTGCCCTATATCACCTGCAATATCATTGTCCTGATCGCGATCTCCGTGTGGCCTGTCCTGACGACCTGGCTGCCCACGCTCATGGGATACAGCCTCTACTAAGGTGCAGGGCTTTTTGCCCGGCTGCATCCTGTAAAATATTGTCACAGGGTAAAACTGTAAAGGGGGCGTTCCTATGTGTGGA
>JAFWDX010000197.1 GCA_017515945.1 Blautia sp.
CACGGACGTGTGAGTCAAGGAACCTGTCCCTCTGACTCATTCAGGAACCTGTCCCCCTGACTCATCTTAACTCATCGGTTCATCCGCGCAATGATCCCCAGGATCGGTATCCCCGCCGGGCACACCTTCATACAGGAAAGATCCTTCGAGCACCCGCTCCCGAAATGCTCCCCGTAAATTTTCCGTATTTCCCCTGCCTTCGCGCTGTTTCTCGATGCCACCAGATAGCAGTCATTGGCAAACGCCGCTCCAAAGAAGTTCTTCCCGTTCACATAATTCGGGCAGACTTCCATGCACAGGCCGCATTTGAGGCATTTGGCCACGGCATACGCAATATCCGCTTTCCCTTTATCCCCGTCTGACGGTTTATATTCCCCGATATACATATTGGCGTTCATCAGGTTTTCCTGGATCACGGTCCGGTCCACGATCAGATCCCTGATAACAGGAAATTTGCGGAGCGGACGGATCGTGATCTCTTTTCCTTTGAAATCCCTCAGGAAGGTCTCGCAGGCCAGGGCGGGAGTGCCGTTGATCACCATGGCGCAGGCGCCGCACATTCCCTGCATGCAGGCATGCTCCCAGCTGATGCGCGTGGTCCTGTTGCCGTCGGCGTCCGTGATATCGTCATTATAATTCAGATAATCCAGCAGGCCGGCGACAGAATTATCCGCCGGCCCGTCGTATTTAAAGGTCTCCCACCGGGGCTCTGCCACAGGGGACTCCTGACGCAGAATTCTGACTTGTAACTGTTCAGTCACAGGTTCCTTCACAGTTACGAAGCCACACCGAAGGCGTCCCTTGGGAGGCGCAGGCTCCTTTCCTCGCAATGGAAGTGCGCCAGGCCTTGCCTGTTCGTCTTTTTTCTCACGTCCATCGCAGTTAGTGCGATGCGCTGACTGAACAGCTGCTCTAACTTTCATATCTGTGCTCCTTATCCAGTCTCACCCGATACCCGCCCTGATCGTACGAAATGATCGTCGCGTAACGGTATTCCTCCAGCGTATCCGGACAGTCACTGCGGAAATGCGCCCCGCGGCTTTCCCTGCGGGCCTTGGCGCAGGTCAGCGTCGCCCTGGCCAGCGTCAATATGGCAGAAAGGCTGTAGTTCATATAGGGAGAAACGCTGCCGTCATAGGCGAGATGGGAGGCGGTCTTCAGATAATACTCGATATCCGTGATCCCCTCATCGAGAGCGGTCTCATTCCGGATCAGCCCCAGCTCCTTCTGCATGGTCTCTGCCAGCATATCCCTGATGTACATGACAGGGAACGGGCTCTTCGTTCCCATCATCTTCCTGAGCATGGCATTCTGCTCCTCCACTTCTGCGGAGAAATCCGGTCTGAATCCGCCGCCAAGCCTTGACGTGATCTCGTTCGCAGCCACTCTTCCACTGTAAAGGGCCGCCAGCAGCGAATTGCCTCCCAGGCGGTTGGCCCCGTGATACATGGATGCGCATTCACCGATGGCAAAGAGATTGCGCACATTCGTCTCGTGATCCATGTGCACGGCGATCCCTCCCATAAAGAAATGGACGGCGGGAGCCACCGGGATCGGTTCCTTCGTCACATCCAGCCCTCTGTACTTGAGACACAGATCCCTTATCTCCGGCAGCCTGCGGTCGATTTTGTGCCTGTCCATAAAAGAAATATCCAGCCAGGTCTGCCGCCCTGCCGCATGGATCTCCCTGGAGATCACATCCCGCGTCTGCAGGTTGCCGCGGGCTCCGTATTTATCCTCCATAAAATAGACTCTCCGGCCGTTCTCCTCATAGAACAGCCGGCCGCCCTCCCCGCGCGCGGCCTCAGAGATCAGCATCCGCTTCTGGGCCGTCTCAAGGGTGGTCGGATGATACTGGATGAACTCCAGATTCTTCAGCTCCACGCCCTGGGTAAAAAGCTTACCGGCCGCGTATCCGTCGCACTGTGTTGAGCCCGTCGTCTTGCCGAAAAGGGCATTCTGGCCCCCGGTGGCGATCACCAGAGCGTCCGCATACACCGCTTCCAGCTTTCTGGTCCTCTCATCACAGATGACGGCGCCATAGCAGACCCAGTCCCTGATAAGCGCTGAGTGAAAACAGGTCCAGAGCCTGCGTCGGATCATCCCGGCCGCTTCATAACGTCTGGCCTCCATCACCAGTGCCGACACGATCTGCTTACCCGTGGAAGTGCCACAGTAACAGGTTCTCCTGTAAGATTGGCCGCCAAAGGCTCTCCTGGCGATATTGCCCGTGCCGTCCACTGAGAATACCGTCCCTATGTCCCTCAGATATCGGATGATGTCTCCGGCAGACTCGCAAAGACCTGTAACGGCATGATGTCCGCCCAGCCCGTTTCCACCTTTTAACGTATCTTCGATATGACATTCAACCGAGTCGCCCGGCTCATGCCCCCTGAAAACCGCATTGATCCCGCCGGCGGCCATCACCGACTGGGAACGCTCAGACGGACCGGGAGAAAGCAGGAGTACCTTCACTCCCTGGCTCGCGCAGCTGACCGCGCAGGCGAGACCGGAAATCCCGCTTCCGATTATAATTACATCCTTCATTGTCTGATCCTCCGCTTCCTCAGAACATGAGCACCTGACCCCTCACCACGGAAACGACCATGATCACAAAAGCCACGCCGCACACAATATAAATGATCCTGTCCAGATGCCTCTGTGCCCTTTCCGAAGTCAGCCACCCCATCGTGATCAACGCCCGGGTAACCGACACCGCGATATGCGTAAGCACCACCGCAAAAAACAGAATTTCCGCCAGGATCAACGCCCAGAAAGCCGCATAATTACCCTTCTCGGCGCTGTCCCTGAGCAGAGCAAATGTCTGAATATGCAGGATCAGCAGCGGGAAGATCAATGCCGCCGTCCCCCTCTGCAGAATGGTCCGCAGATTCTGCCTCGGATACAGATCCGGCCTCGTCCCGTCCGCCTGCAAAAAGACGATCATCATGCCACAGACCGCATGCAAACAGGTCAGTACGATAAACGGAACAGCAAAAATCTTTGTCAGAAAAGGATTATAATAAAATGTCAGATATGCGAAACAGCTGTAGCCGACATGAAGCAACATCAGAACCAGAGACAGCAATGCAAGGAACGCATTTATCTTTTTCAGTTTCATTTCTATGATAACCTCCTGCGGTAGTGTGATCCTTCGAAACTGTTCAGTCACCAGCTCTTTTACAGTTATGCGGCCTGGCACAGGCTCCCGTCGCAGCATTGGAAGTGACCCTGGCCCTGGCCGTTCAGGTAGATAGGTTCATAAAGGTAGTATAACTCATTTCAGTCTTGAAATACACCTCTAAATACATTACCATAAACAATAACATCATCATGATCAGGAAGAAACACCATCACCATCATCACCATCAGGAGAAAACACCAATATGTGGCTCAACGACAAATGGCATCTCACAACTGACCCGATGCACGGCCTCGGTATCCTTTTCGGCGGCCTCGCTTCTGAGCAGACCTGCAGAGTATTCTGGGAGGACGGCACGCTTGAGTCCGCCTCCCGGGACATGGAATGTGATTCCTTCATTAATTATCTGTACCAGTTCAGCCATCCGCGCTGGTCCAATTTCGGCGAAGTGGGCCAGAAGAGGATCCAGGCCTTCCGTGAAAACGGCAGCTGCATTTTTTCATGGAATAAAAACGACCTGCTGGAGGCCGATCTCCGCCTCGATAAAGACAAATATCATCTGACGATTCAGAAAACCCGCTACTATTATGACGTGAAATGCAGCTGCAGTAATTCAGACTGCCTTCACCGGAATGCTGCCGCGGTTATCCTTTTTGACAGAATGCAGCTGCTCAAATACGCATATGTCACCAGCCCCCTTGATGTCGACAAATCTCTTTTTCTGGAAGACAGGCTGATGATAGCCGTCAAAAACCTTAAGATCTCCACGATTGATGAAGAACTGATCCGGAATTTCAAAGCCATCATCCTCACGCTGGATGTCGCAGACAGCAAGGAATATTACCGGCTTTTCCACAGGTTCATCCTGGAGCTCTCGCCTTATCACGGTTACACCGCCAAATATCTCGAGTCGGATTATGACTACTTTCTGCTGGCGCTTTTCGAGGATCCGGGATATGTCAAGGCGGTCATCGAGGATGGTTCTTATGATGAGCCTGAGTACTATGAGGGAAGACAGCGCAAATCCAACCGCACCAGCTTCAAACGCGTGCTGAAGGAATACGAAAAAGTCGTCAGGGAGCTCGACGTTTACAAGAATTTCGAGCAGGACACCTACAAGGAGCTGCTGCTCAAATACCGTGACGACCTTCCAGGTCTGCTCCGGTATTATGCCGAGGGGAAGGAAAAGCTGGATGCGTTTGACCTGCCTTTCATTAAGAGGATCGCTTCCCTGCCAGATCTGAACGTCGATCATATCAGTGCAGTCGCGGCTAAGCTCGACCCGCTGTACGAGATACCCGAAGCTGTCGACACCTTTCAGAAGCTGATCAGCCTCATTCCATGGGAGCGCAGAACCGGATTGTATGCGTCTCTTTGCAATTTCACCATCCCCATGGAGGAAGTCAGCCTCCTTCCTCCTGAAGAGCAGAAAAAGCTGATCAACAATATTCCGCTGTCCATAGAAAGCCTCCGGTTCATCATGGACACCCTCCTGGCTCAGAGCCCCGACTCCGAAAAAGGACGGTTTATTTTGCGCACCGTAAGCCGGCTGCAGACTTCTAAGGATAGTGACCTGAAAAAGGCCGTAGCCGTTACAGCCTCCCACCTGCCCGACAGCCGTCTGCTGCTCGCATACGTGATCGTCCGGCTGCGTGTGAAAGACAGGATCAAAGCACCCCAGGGAGATCCGGAAAAGGAGCTGGCCACCTATTTCAGGCCTTCCTACAAAGTGGTCAATGAACAGACCCGGTATTATACCCGATTCAGCATCAGCGATCCGGAATCCGACGTACAGCTGCTGACGTTCGATGAAGAAAACGGGCACTTCACACACATCGCCTGTACCTTCCAGGGGATCGAATACCCGCCCGATCTGATCCGCCGCCTCTGCCTGAGCGGCAGGGAAGAGGAATACAGAAAAGCCTGCTATAGTAACCGCGAAGCCGTGGACCTGTTTCTCTTTGAACGGGACAACAGACGTTTTGCCAGTGAGTATCGTAAATTCTGTGATTCCCTGAAGGATGAAAAATACCTCTTCACCGAGACCGTCAAAGCCGGCATCGACTGGCTCATTTACCGTGAATCCGGCTCGACCGCCCTGGCCTTCAAGGTCGGCCACATCAA
>JAFWDX010000198.1 GCA_017515945.1 Blautia sp.
AGGATCGATTTGGCAATGGTGGTTTTTCCTGCGCCGGTCTCTCCGACCAGGCCCAGGGTCTCTCCTGCTTTTACGCGCACAGACACATCGTTGACTGCATGGATAATCGAATTCCCGGAATGATATTTCACCGTAAGGTTACGGATCTCAAAAAAAACGTCTTTCTTCTCTGATAAATCTGACATAGGCTCACCTCTTTATACTCGCGGGAAAATAACCCGTCAATCCTTGAAATTCGGATCCAGGGCATCCCGGAATGCATCGCCCAGCAGATTAAAGCTCAGCACCGTCAGGACAATAAAGATGCCCGGTATGATGACCATGTACGGAAAATCCCTGATATAATTCCTTGTGGAAGCCAGCATGGCGCCCCATTCCGGCTTCGGCTCCTGCACGCCCAGGCCCAGGAAGCTCAGGGACGAGGAGGCCAGGCCGTTGCGGCTGATGCTCATGGCAATCTCCACGATGACCGGGGAGACCGCGTTCGGGATGATATGCTGCAGGATGATCTTCCATGTGGGACAGTTGATGGTCGTCGCCGCTTCGATATACTCTGTATTGCGGATCCGCAGGATGTTTGCGCGCATCAATCTGGCAAAGCCAGGAATCCCGGTAATGCCCAGCGCGAGGATACATTTGTCCACGCCTGTGCCGAACACCGCGCAAAAGGCCATGGCCAGCACCAGGGACGGAAAGGCTTGGAATATATCCAGGAACCGCATGAGGAAGGAATCGATCACCCCTCCGAAGAAACCGGCGATGGCACCCATGAGGATCCCGAGTACCGCGGAAAGGAGTGTGGAAAGGATACCGATGATCAGCGTGTATCTGGCACCGTACAGGATACGGGAAAGAATGTCTCTGCCCAGGTCATCCGTGCCGAACAGATGCTGCGCAGAGGGCCAGGCCTTCATGTTGACGAAATCCGTCGCCGAGTAGGGATATCTGCATATCCAGGGGGACAGGAGCGAAAGAATGATGATCGCGCAGAGGAAGATCATGCCGAAAACGGCTCCCTTGTTGTGGGAAACACTCGCCCATATATATCTGGCGCTGCCCGGCTTAATGCCCGGATCAATGTGATGCCTGCCCTTATGCCGGCCCTTTCCTTTCCTGTCTTCCTGTCTGCCGTGACCTTGTCTGTGCTCGTTTTCAGCCATTTTTCTTCACCTTCTTCCCCGAGGATACATACTGTGCCTTAATTCTCGGATCCGCATAGGCATAAAGCAGATCCGTCAGCAGCATGATGATGGCGAACGCAAAAGCGATAAAAATAATGCATCCGGTACATGCGTTGTAATCACGGTTGTTGATGGAGTTTACCAGATACTGGCCGATGCCGGGGATGGAGAACACCACCTCAATAATCGTCGCGCCGCCCAGCATCGAGCCGAAGCGCATGCCGATGACGGTCAGGATCGGGATCAGGGCGTTCGGCAGTGCATGGCCGTACACGACATCCTTCTCCGGCAGACCCTTTGACCGGGCCGTCGTAACATAGTCTGAGGAGACCACCTCCAGCATGCTCGCCCTCACCTGCCTGGTAAAGCCCGCCAGGCCTCCGAGGGAGTTGGCTATGGTCGGTAAGATAAAGTACTTCAGTGATTTTGCCCCGGATGACGGCAGCCATTTGAGCTTCAGGGAGAACAGGAGCACCAGCAGCAGCGCCGTCCAGAAGCTTGGCATGCAGTCAAAAAGCAGGGTTACGATCAGAGATACGCGGTCACCCGCTGAGTTCGCGTGAACGGCAGTGTATATACCCAGCGGGAGACCTATGATGATCGTCAGCAGGATACTGAAAATAGCGATTTTGGCTGTATGAGGGAATCGTTTCATCAGCTCCCACTTGATGTCTGTCCCATCCACAAGGGACTTGCCAAAATCAAAGTGCAGGAAAATATTGGATACATACTCTCCCAGTCTTACCAGGAACGGGCGGTTCAGTCCGAGCGCTTCTCTCTTTGCCTCAATTTCCGCTGCCGTATGCACGCCTGATCCCAGAGCCAGCTGTGCGGGATCGCCAGGCACAAAGTTCATCAGCGTAAACATGATGATGCCTACTGCGATCAGCGTGGGGATCATGATCAGAAGCCTTTTGATTACGTATTTTGCCATGATCTTTCTTCCTCTTGTCAGACAATGAGGGCTGTGAAAAAATATTGTACCTGCTCAGCCATCACCTCGCATATTTTTTCACAGCCCCCTTTGCGATTCTTTATCGGGGATCCTTACGCGGCTGATCAGCCTACGGATGCGTAATCATCCGCAAATGTCATCGCGTTCAGTACCGGATTGAGCTTTTCAAGGCAGATATCCGTGATGCCGGCGGTAGTCACGATATGCTTGGTCTCGGTGTAAAGGCCGACCATATAGCACTTATCCATGACATAATCGTGGAAAGCGGTCATGTTTTCTTCGCTGCGGTCCGCGATGGCTGCCTGCAGCAGGGACTGCAGTTCAGGATCGTCGGTAAAGCCCTGTGTCAGTCCGCCGTTGGCTTCCGCGCCGAACAGGTCATTCCAGAAGGAGGTCGTAAAGTCGACGACAGAGTCAGAATACTCGGCGATATCCCATGCGGTGGGATCGTTCTGTACAGCTTGGCGGGCCGCACGATCCTGGCCGTCAATCGTCAGCTGGATGCCGGCCTCGGCGAGCATGGCCTGGAGAGCTACATAAGGCTGCTGCGGCGCCTGGCTGGTCACCAGGATACTGACCTGCAGCGGATTGGACTCATCATAACCTGCGGCGGCCAGATACTCTTTTACCTTGTCCAGGTCTCTGGGGAAGTACTCCTGGCTGTCCCACGCGGCCACATAGTCCGGGCCGATGTTCGGAGCGACGTCATAGCTCATCACACATTCGCCGGCGGTGAGGGACATAGTATAGGTGTCAAACGCGTGAGCGATAGCCTTACGGACATTCTCATCCGCCGTGGCCTTTCCCTCGCTGGTGTTGAAGATCAGGTACTGGCTCATCCAGTTGAGATACTGAGTCACATTGTAGTCCTCGTTATCCTCAAAACGGGAGATATCGTCCATGGAGATCTCGGCCATGTCGATCTCTTCGTTCTCCAGAGCGATGGAGCGGGCGGAGGCCTCCGTGATGCAGCGGATCTCGATCTCGTCCACATTCTGCGCCTCGCAGTCGGCAAGGTCTTCGCTCTTCCAGTAATCCCATGCTTCCATCGTCACACCGGAGCCGGTGTTCATCTCGGTGACCTTATAGGGACCGGTCACGGCGGGATCCGCGTTGATCTCGTTTTCGGAAGCCCCTTCATACCAGTCCTTGCTGGCGATGGAGCAGAGGGTCAGCACTGCTTCGATGGAGCCTTCGCTGCTGTCTTTAAGGTGGAGCGTCAGCGTATAATCGCCGGTCGCTTCCGCGCTGTCATAATACAGGGAAATCTCAGAGACATAACCCAGCTCTTTGAGCTTGTCATAGCTGTAAACCACATCCTCAGCGGTGATCGCGTTGCCCTTGGCGTCCACGATGTTGTCATAGATCTCAATGTCATATGTGGCATCGTCGACCTTGGTCACGGATTTGGCCGCGTACATCTGCAGTTCGCCGGCTTCGAGCATGGCGCCGGTAAAGGGGCGATAGCAAAGATGCGCCCAGAGTGTGTTTTCTGTCCAGTCACGGACGGAGGAATCATTTCCCCAGGGGCCGATGGTGAAGGAGTCGTCGTCCACGGCCACGATCACACTGTCGGCGGCGGCCTGCGCGCTGACTCCCATTACGGTCGCGGTCATCATTGCAAGCCCGATAGCGGCTGCTGCCATCTGTTTCTTCATTTTTAAGTCCTCCTTTTCATTTTCGGTTTTCTGATTTATATTTTCTGTGTTTTCTGATGTATCCACTATACCCGCCGGAGGCGTCTGAATCAATTCTGTTATCCGTTTCATTATTTCCGGATCGGAAACTGTCAAAATCAGAAGAATCGTCCATCATTCAGCCATTCAGCCAGAAAATCATGCAGGGTGCGCATTGTATCCCCAAATTCCCCGGGGAAAGACTCCAGGTGCTTTGCCGGACCGAACTTGTGCGTCGCGCCTTCCACAAAGGCGATGGTCCTGTCCTGCGCCGCGGCGTGCTCAAAGATCGTCTCCGATGCCAGAAATTCCCAGCCGGCCGTCATACCCATCACCAGTGTGGGCACTTTGACATGCGCCATGTTTCCGATCGGGCTGGCATATGTGGTCGCCCAGTCGATCCCCCAGGCATGATCCTCGTCAAACCCGTAATCCAGCTCCGTCCGCACCGCGTAAGAGCTCAGATACGTCCGCACGGAGAGAAAGCGCGCTCCCTCCCAGAAGGAATCGGTAAAGGAGCGGGGATTTTCCGGCCCGCGCAGAGAGTGGATGATCTGCGTCGTCCTGCTGCCGTCCGGATGCAGGAGCAGCCATGGCTTTCTGGTATGAGAAAACAGGCGCTTATCCTGGGCGTACAGCTTGTTGTTAAAAAAACCCTGGGCTGCGCCGGGAATGATCAGCGGCTCATCATCGCAGTAATCCCCTTTACCGTCCTCCAGCAGGAGCAGACGGTTCAGCGCAAAATCCAGGATCGAGTTGTTCCGGATGCTCTGGGCACGCTGAAATCTGTCGATAAACTCTTTGGAATACGTACTTCCCTCCGGATCAAAACCGTTCTCCGGATTGAAAAGGTCGAGCGCAGCGCTGATCATCTTCCCGCTGTTCTCGTTCTCCACGGCGGGATCCAGGCTGAAAAGCTGCATCACTGCGTTACCCCAGTTGCTGTCCAGGAGCATGATCCCGTCCGCGGGAATGAGTGCATCCGTGTCCGGCCAGGGATAGATCATTTCCGGTCCCTGAAAGATGGACGGGCCGTTCTCCGCCACGGCCTGGTACGCACTCATCAGCGTCCCTCCGCCGCTGTGCCCCATCAGGATGACCTTTTCCACACCCTCTGCCGCTCTCAGATACAGCATCGCGGCTTTTACCGCTTTCATTTTTTCGATCTGGGAATAAATGATTCCCTCTTTGTTCATCACATTGGCGCAGAGAACCCTGAAGCCCCTCGCCGCCATCTCCTCTCCTGTCGGGAATGTGAGATAATCCTCATCGGAGTGGATCACCAGGATCGCGGCGGGCTTTGTCTCCATGCCCTCCGGCGGTTCATAGAGTACGCCCGGCACCCTGTCCGCCAGCCTTACAAAAGAACAGGCCACATTCTTCATGCTTCGTCCCCTGTATTCAGTCCTCATCCAGCGGTTTTTCGTGATATGCCTCATACAGATCCGGGAGAACCTGATACAGATGTTCCCTTTCTATGGTATTGTGCATGATCACGTTTCTTAAATAAGTCTCATCCACCGGCGTGGATTCATCCCGGACGATCTTCCCGTCCTTTGGCCAGTAGCCCATCCACTCACAGTTGATGCTCTCACGGCCGCCCAGCGGGCAGGGTCTGGAAAAGCGCAGCACCAGGTGGTGCCCCGGCCCGTCAAACTCCTCGTAGACCGCCTCGGCGCGGCAGTCCGCCGCCTCCAGCTCATCGAGCCTCTCCTGGGAAAGACCGTACTCTCGCAGGTCGATTTTATGCGAAATCGCCGCAATGCCCTTCCGCGGATCCCCGGTCGCCCCCAGATCCAGGGTCTCCAGTGACCACACGCCGTCCCGGTCGTTCTCACCATTGATAAATTTATGATCCCAGTGATCCAGCGGCATCCAGATCTTGTAGCGCAGATTTCCCTGCCCTTCCTTCATGCTTTTGGAATACCGGTTATACCAGTTTCCGTACCAGCGTCTCCACTTGCCCTGCCAGGTCACGGGAGACGTGGAATATTCAATATAAAACCCGGAGCCGTCGGGCATCATGGTGTAGCCATATACCACCTTGGGATATCCCGTCACCTGCAGATGATCGAGCCAGTGTTCGACCGGGATGGCATCCTCCACGCGGATCGGACCCGCGGAAAGGATCTGCTGCTGCAGCGGCCCCGGAGGGCAGAGCGGGTAATCGGTATAATACTTCGAAGCGGGCATGGCCTTTTCCTCTTCGAGCAGCTCCGGCACCTTATAGTAATAGTCATTCCATGAATTCATCTGTTTTTCTCCTCATCTAAGGATGCGGTTTTATGTATCCTTTACTCGGCAATCCCGACACTTTCCTGTCGTGACCTGCTCTTGTAAAACTGCACGATCAGCCCACGATCATGCCTCCGTTCACATCGATCCGCGCGCCGTTGACAAAGCCGGACTCCTCGCTGGCGAGGAAACAGAACGCGGCTGCCACATCCTGCGGCACGCCCAGCCTGCCGATGGGGGTCCTGGCCAGCATATCCGCGCGTACCTCGTCACTCAGTTTGTCCTCAGACGGCACATCCCCTTCGATATGGCCGATCAGGATGCAATTCGTCGTGATCCCTTTCGGACCCAGTTCCCTGGCCATTTCATAAGTCAGCGCCTCCAGTCCGCCCCTGGCCGCCGCGAAGGAGGGATCCATGAAATAGCCGCCGTTGCGGGCATCGCAGGTCGTGATGTTGATGATCCGCGGAGCCTTGCTTTTTTCCAGATAAGGCAGGCAGAGTTTTGCATTGACAAAAGCCGATTCCACGACCTCCATGGAATGCCGCCAGATCTCCCTGTTGGTCTCTTCAAAGCCGTACCGGATATGGCCGTCCTTGGCATTGACACAGACATCGATGCCGCCGAAGCGCTGTGCCACCCAGTCAATCACATCCTTCATGCGGGAGTTTTCGTTATAAATCTCCGGAGCCGCTTCCATATTTGCCTGAAGCTGCGCCTGGGGATTCTGGGCAAAGCCCACGACCTGATCCCTGTATTTCGGATCCAGTTTGGCGATGGCTGCCTGGGCTTTTGAATGAAATCCGCTCAGGAAGGCCACATTCATACCTGCCTCCAGGGCTGCATTGATCATGGCCAGGCCGTTGTTGCCCGCGCCGCCGGTGATGACCATCGTCCTGCCTTTTAATGTATACATGTTTTATCCTCCTTTTGATACCTTGCGCGATCATGTATCCGGTTTTCCGCGCGGGATATGCAGAGGCTCCATACACGTGGAAGCAAAGCATTCCACTTATTAAGACCCTCTTGGTAACTGTTCAGTCAGCACCTCGC